>NZ_JBHVDD010000084.1:0-45041 GCF_042802995.1 Streptomyces sp. NPDC057438 | reverse complement strand
AGGTTCTCGGTGGGGCCCGCCACCGTTCTCGGACGCGTTTTCGGGCGCCGGGGCGTCCGGATCTCGACGGTGCCACGATCCGGATAATGATCGTCCTGTTGTCAGTGGGGCCCGGTACGCTCGAAAGCACGATGACAGAGGACCTCTCCCCGGCCGAGCGGTACGCGGCAGCACGTAGGCGCGCCGTCGAGCAGGCCACCGCGCTCGCCGGTTTCCGCGCCATGTACGACTTCGGACTCGACCCCTTCCAGATCGAGGCCTGCCAGGCGCTGGAGTCGGGCAAGGGCGTCCTGGTGGCCGCCCCCACCGGCTCGGGCAAGACGATCGTCGGCGAGTTCGCCGTCCACCTCGCCCTGGAGCAGGGCAAGAAGTGCTTCTACACGACACCCATCAAGGCCCTGTCGAACCAGAAGTACTCCGACCTGTGCCGCCGCTACGGCGCCGACAAGGTCGGCCTGCTCACCGGCGACAACAGCGTCAACTCCGACGCCCCGGTGGTCGTGATGACCACCGAGGTGCTGCGGAACATGCTGTACGCGGGCTCCCAGACGCTCCTGGGCCTCGGGTACGTGGTCATGGACGAGGTGCACTACCTCTCCGACCGCTTCCGGGGCGCCGTCTGGGAAGAGGTGATCATCCACCTTCCCGAGTCGGTCACCCTCGTCTCCCTCTCGGCCACCGTCTCCAACGCGGAGGAGTTCGGTGACTGGCTGGACACCGTGCGCGGCGACACCGACGTGATCGTCTCCGAGCACCGGCCCGTGCCGCTGTTCCAGCACGTGCTCGCCGGACGGCGGATGTACGACCTGTTCGAGGAGGGCGAGGGCAACAAGAAGGCCGTCAACCCTGACCTGACCCGGATGGCGCGGATGGAGGCGAGCCGGCCCTCCTACCAGGACCGCCGCCGCGGCCGGGCCATGCGCGAGGCGGACCGCGAGCGCGAGCGCAGACAGCGGTCGCGGATCTGGATCCCGAGCCGGCCCGAGGTCATCGAACGGCTCGACTCCGAGGGCCTGTTGCCCGCCATCACCTTCATCTTCAGCCGCGCCGCCTGCGAGGCCGCCGTCCAGCAGTGCCTGTACGCGGGCCTGCGGCTGAACGACGACGAGGCCCGGCTCAAGGTGCGCGCCCTGGTCGAGGAGCGCACCGCCTCCATCCCGAACGAGGACCTCCATGTCCTCGGCTACTACGAGTGGTTGGAGGGACTGGAGCGCGGTATCGCGGCCCACCACGCGGGCATGCTGCCGACGTTCAAGGAGGTCGTCGAGGAACTCTTCGTACGCGGCCTGGTGAAGGCCGTGTTCGCCACCGAGACCCTCGCCCTCGGCATCAACATGCCCGCCCGCTCGGTGGTGTTGGAGAAGCTCGTCAAGTGGAACGGCGAGCAGCACGCCGACATCACCCCCGGCGAGTACACGCAGCTGACGGGCCGTGCCGGCCGGCGCGGCATCGATGTCGAGGGCCACGCGGTGGTGCTGTGGCAGCGCGGGATGAACCCCGACCACCTGGCCGGGCTCGCGGGCACCCGTACGTACCCGCTGCGCTCCAGCTTCAAGCCGTCGTACAACATGGCGGTCAACCTGGTCGAGCAGTTCGGGCGGCACCGCTCGCGGGAGCTGCTGGAGACCTCGTTCGCGCAGTTCCAGGCCGACAAGTCGGTCGTCGGGATCTCCCGGCAGGTCCAGCGCAACGAGGAGGGCCTGGAGGGCTACCAGGAGTCCATGACCTGCCACCTCGGGGACTTCGAGGAGTACGCGCGCCTGCGGCGGGAGCTGAAGGACCGTGAGACCGATCTGGCGAAGCAGGGCGCGGCCCAGCGGCGGGCCGAGGCGGCCGTCGCGCTGGAGAAGCTGAAGCCGGGCGACGTCATCCACGTGCCCACCGGCAAGTACGCGGGACTGGCGCTGGTGCTGGATCCCGGGCTGCCCGCCGGGCGGTCCAACGGCCATCGCGGGTTCGAGCAGCACGACGGGCCGCGTCCGCTGGTGCTGACCGCCGAGCGGCAGGTCAAGCGGCTGGCCTCGATGGACTTCCCGGTGCCGGTGGAGGCGCTGGAGCGGATGCGGATCCCGAAGTCCTTCAACCCGCGTTCGCCGCAGTCGCGGCGGGACCTGGCGTCCGCGCTGCGCACCAAGGCCGGGCACCTCGTGCCCGACCGGCACCGCAAGCGCAGGGCCGCCGCCGCGGACGACCGTGAGATCGCCCGGCTGCGGGCGGAGCTGCGGGCGCATCCGTGCCACGGGTGCAGCGACCGTGAGGACCACGCGCGGTGGGCCGAGCGCTACTACCGGCTCAAGCGGGACACCGCGCAGCTGGAACGCCGTATCGAGGGCCGTACGAACACCATCGCGCGGACCTTCGACCGGATCGTCGCCCTGCTGACCGAGCTGGACTACCTGCGGGCGGACGAGGTCACCGAGCACGGGAAGCGGCTCGCGCGGCTGTACGGCGAGCTGGACCTGCTGGCCAGCGAATGCCTGCGGGCGGGGGTCTGGGAGGGGCTCGGCCCGGCCGAGCTCGCCGCGTGCGTGTCCGCCCTGGTGTACGAGGCACGGGCCGCGGACGACGCGATGGCGCCGAAGCTGCCGTCCGGGAACGCCAAGGCCGCGCTGGGCGAGATGGTGCGGATCTGGGGGCGGCTGGACGCGCTGGAGGAGGAGTTCCGGATCACGCAGAGCGAAGGGGTGGGGCAGCGTGAGCCCGACCTCGGCTTCGCCTGGGCCGCGTACATGTGGGCCTCGGGATCGGGGCTCGACGAGGTGCTGCGGGAGGTGGAGATGCCGGCCGGGGACTTCGTGCGGTGGTGCAAGCAGGTGATCGACGTGCTGGGGCAGATCTCTGCGGCGGCGCCTGCCGGGTCGAGCGTGGGCAAGAACGCGCGGAAGGCCGTGGACGGGCTGCTGAGGGGAGTTGTGGCCTACTCCTCGGTGGGGTGAGGCTCCGTGCGGGTGCGGTGAGGGCTTCGCGGGCGTCCGCCGCCCGCCAGGGGCGGGCCGCCGGTCAGCGGGACAGGTAGCCTCTCCAACCGCCGTACCGCGTGATGTCCTCGGCGTCCCGCAGGGCTGCCGGTTCGCAGAGGAAGCCCGGGGCCCGGCCGCCGTCGGAGAGTTCGACGGAGCCGAGGGTCATGGGGCGGGGCAGGGCGGCCAGGAGGCGCCCCAGGCCCTCCGCCGGGAGACGCCAGACCTCCGTCTCGACGCAGGCGCCGCCCTCGCCGACATGGACCAGGCCCGGCTTCGGCGGGGTCGTGCGCAGGGCGTGCAGACGGTAGACGGGCGCGGTCGTGGTCGTGCGCTCCAGCCGGGCTCCCAGGGACAGGAGTTGGGGGTTCAGGGGCTGGCCCGAGAGATGGGCGCCCACGACCGCCAGGCGGACCTCCGGACGGAGGCAGGCGGCGATCCGGGCCAGGCGGTCGTCGGTGAAGGCCGGGCCGATCAGCATGACGCCGAACGGCAGGCCGTTCACCTCGCCCGCCGGGACGGCCACGGCCGCCAGGTCGAAGAGGTTCGTGGAGTTGGTGAAACGGCCGAGCCGGGCGTTCGCGCCCAGCGGGTCGGCGGCGACCTCGGCGAGCGTCGGGTGGCCCGGAGCCGTCGGCAGCAACAGGGCGTCCGCGTCGCCCAGTTCGGCGAGCGCGCGGGCGCGCAGGGCCGCCAGCCGGTCCTGGTCGGCGAACAGCTGGTGGGCCGGGATGTCCCGGGCCCGGGTGATGATGCCGGCGACCGTGGGGTCGAGGGAGCCGACGCCGTCCGCGAGCGCCTTGTCGACGAAGGCGCCGACGGCCGTGTAGCGCTCGGCGACGAACGCACCCTGGTAGAGCATGGCCGCGGCCTCGGTGAAGGGGGTGAGATCGAGGGGGCGGACGTCCGCTCCCGCGGCCCCGAGGAGGGTCACCGCCGACTCGTACGCCTCCGCCCAGCCCTCGTCCAGTTCACCGAGCTGCTCGCGCGGGGGGACGGCGACGCGCCAGGGGCCCGGGGAGCGCCGGGCGAGCGGCGGGAGGGGGCGGCCGGGCGCGGAGACCATGTGGGCGAGGGCCTGCTCGGCCTCCGGGAGGGTGCGGGCGAACACCGTGACGCAGTCGATCGAGGCGCAGGCCGGGACCACGCCCGTGGTGGGCACCAGACCCCGGGTGGGCTTCAGGCCGACGATGCCGTTGAACGCGGCGGGGACCCTGCCGGAGCCGGCCGTGTCGGTGCCGAGCGCGAAGTCGACGACACCGAGCGCCACCGCCACGGCCGAGCCGGAGCTGGAGCCGCCGCTGATGCGCGACGGGTCGTGGGCGCAGCGTACGGCGCCGTGCGGGGAGCGCGTACCGACCAGGCCGGTGGCGAACTGGTCGAGGTTGGTGGTGCCGAGGACGAGCGCGCCGGCCGCGCGCAGGCGGGCGACCACGGGGGCGTCGGCGGCGGGGGCGTACGCGTAGGCCGGGCAGCCCGCGGTGGTGGGGAGTCCGTGGACGTCGATGTTGCCCTTGACGGCGAAGAGGCGGCCGGCGAGGGGGAGGGAGGCGCCGGCGGCCAGGCGGGCGTCGATGGCCTCGGCTTCGGCCTCCGCGTCGGCGCGGGGGCGTAGGTCGATCCAGATCTCGGGGCGGTCCACGGCTTCGATGCGGGTGTAGGCCGTGCGGACTCTGGTGAGGGTGGGGGAGGGCATCTTCGCTCCTGGGGGTGGGGTGCTGTGGTGGGGTGCGGGGGATTTCTCGCCCCCGCCGCCTCTACCTTGTCCCGTCCCGTCCTCCAGGGGCTGTGCCCCTTCGACCCCTTGCGCCATCGGGGGTGGGGGGGGGTGCGGTGGCGCGTGCGGGCGGGTGGGGGGTTCTCGCGCAGTTCCCCGCGCCCCGTGCGGGGCGGGGTCAGGTGTTGTCCGGGGTCAGGATGATCAGGGGGGTGCCTGGGGACACCTGGGTGCCCGGGGTGGTCAGGACGCGGTCGACGACGCCGTCCGCGGGGGAGGGAACGCGGGACTCCATCTTCATCGCCTCCAGAGTCAGCAGGGGCTGGCCGGTGGTCACCCGGTCGCCCGGTCGTACGTTCACCTGCCAGACGGAGGCGGTGAACTCGGCCTCGACCAGGTGGCCGCCCTCGGGGACCCGGATCTCCGCCGGGACGGCCGGGGGCGGGGGTGCCGTCTCCGCCCGGGTGAACTCGCCGGCCGCCTCCCAGGCCGCCCGTTCCGCCGCGAAGGCGGTCTGCTGCCCGGCCCTGAACTCGGCTATGGAGTGGGCGTGTTCGGCGAGGAACGCCTCGTACTCGGCGAGGGAGAACGTGCCGGGCTCCACGCGGGGGACGAAGCGGCCCGAGACGATGTCCGCGCGCAGGGCGAGGAGTTCGTCGGCGTCCACCGGATACCACCGGATCCGGTCGAAGAACCGCAGCAGCCACGGGAAGCCGGGCTCGAACGCGCCGCGTTGCTGCCAGGGGGACCACACCTGGGTGGTGCGGCCGACGAACTGGTAGCCGCCCGGGCCCTCCATGCCGTAGACGCACAGATACGCCCCGCCGATGCCGACCGAGTTCTCCGCCGTCCAGGTGCGGGCCGGGTTGTACTTCGTCGTCACCAGGCGGTGGCGGGGGTCCAGCGGCGTCGCGACCGGGGCGCCCAGGTAGACGTCGCCCAGGCCCAGGACCAGGTACTCCGCGGCGAAGACCGTGTCGTGGACGTCGGCCGTCGAGTCCAGGCCGTTGACGCGGCGGATGAACTCGATGTTCCAGGGGCACCAGGGCGCGTCGTCCCGGACGCCCGCCATGTAGCGGGCGATGGCCTCACGGGTCGCCGGGTCGTCCCAGGAGAGCGGGAGGTGGATCGTGCGGGACGGGACGACGAGTTGGTCCGTCGGCGGGAGGGACGCCACGATGCGGCGTACCGCCGGAAGGAGTCCGTGCTGCGGCAGGACGGCCGGGTCGGTCCGGATCTGCAGGGAGCGGATGCCGGGGGTGAGGTCGGCGACGCCGTCGAGGGCGGCGTCGCGGACCGCCTCCATCAGGGCGTGCACGCGCATCCGCAGGGCCAGGTCGAGCTGCATGGGGCCGAACTCGACGAGGAGGTTGTCGTCGCCGCTGCGGCGGTACGTCACGTCACCGTCGCGGGCCAGGACACCGCCGTCGACGATCGCCGGGCGGGGCGAGGCGTCGCCGGCCACCGGGAGGAAGCGGACCGTGTCGCCCGGACGCAGCTGGCCGAGCTTCCAGCGCTCGGTGGACAGGACCGTGGCCGGGCAGACGAAGCCGCCGAGGGAGGGGCCGTCGGGGCCCAGGAGGACCGGCATGTCCCCGGTGTAGTCGACGGCGCCGACCGAGTACGGGGTGTCGTGGATGTTGGAGGGGTGCAGGCCCGCCTCGCCGCCGTCGGTGCGGGCCCAGCGCGGCTTGGGGCCGACCAGGCGGACGCCGGTGCGGGCCGAGTTGAAGTGGACCGTCCAGTCGGCTGCGTAGAACTCGTGGATGTCCTCCTCGGTGAAGAACTCCGGTGCCGCGTGCGGGCCTTCGACGGCGGCGACCCGCCAGGCGGAGGTGAGGGACGGGCGGTCCCGTGGCGGCACCGGGCGGCCCTCGGCCGTGACCGCGCCGCCGTGCAGCACGTCGCCGGTGCGCAGCGCCCGGCCGCCGTGGCCGCCGAAGCGGCCCAGGGTGAAGGTGGCCGCACTGCCCAGGAACGACGGCACGTCCAGGCCGCCGCCCGCGAACAGGACGTAGGTGCGCAGGCCGTGTTCCGCGGGCGCGCCCACGGTCAGGACGGCCCCGGCGGGCACGGTCACCGGCTCCCACTGCGCGACGGGCGAGCCGGCCACGGTCACCTCGGCGGGGGCGCCGGTCACACAGACCGTGGTGGCACGGGTGAGACGGAGGGCCGGGCCCTGGAGGGTGCATTCGAGGCCGGGGGCGCCCTCCGGGTTGCCGAGCGCCCGGTTGCCGAGGCGGAACGACAGGTCGTCCATGGGGCCGCAGGGCGGGACGCCGACCTGCCAGTGGCCGGTGCGGCCCGGCCAGTCCTGGACGGTGGTGAGGGTGCCGCCGGAGACGACCTCGATCCGGGGGGTCGGGTCGGTCACGGTGGCGAGGGTGGCCGTGGAGTGGGTGGCGTGCCGGACGTCCCGGTCGTCGAGGGCGGCCCGGACCAGGCCCAGGTTGGTCTCTACGCCGTCGATCCGGGTGCCGGCCAGCGCCTCGTCCAGTCGGCGCAGGGCCTCGGCGCGGTCGGCACCGTGCGCGACGACCTTGGCGAGCAGTGGGTCGTACGCGGTCGTGACCTCGGTCCCGGTCTCGGCCCAGCCGTCGACGCGGACGCCCCGCGGGAACACGACGCGGGTCAACAGGCCCGCGCTCGGCCGGTGTTCGCGCGAGGGGTCCTCGGCGTAGAGCCGGGCCTCGACGGCGTGGCCGCGCGGTTGTCCCGGGGCCCGTACGACGGCCGAGTCGCCGCGGGCCAGGCGCAGCATCCAGTCGACGAGGTCGACGCCGTAGATCTCCTCGGTGACGGTGTGCTCGACCTGGAGGCGGGCGTTGACCTCCAGGAAGTACGCCTCCTCGCGGGCGGCGTCGTAGACGAACTCCACGGTTCCGGCGGAGCGGTACTCGACGCTCGCGCACAGGTCACGGGCGGCGGCGGCCAGGCGTGCGCGCACCTGGTCGGGCAGGCCGGGGGCCGGGGCCTCCTCGACGACCTTCTGGTTGCGGCGCTGGAGGGAGCAGTCGCGGTCGCCGAAGGTGACGACGAGGCCGTCGCCGTCGCCGAAGACCTGCACCTCGACGTGACGAGCCCGTTCGACGAGACGTTCGAGGTAGACGCCGGCGGAGGAGAAGGAGGCGGCGGCGACGCGCTGCACCCCTTCCCATGCCTCGGTCAGTTCGGCTGCGGATCGGCAGGCGGACATGCCGATGCCCCCGCCTCCGCCGGTGGCCTTGAGCATCACGGGGTAGCCGAGGGCCGAGGCGTGGGCGAGGGCGTCGGTGAGCGAGGGCAGCAGGTCGGTGCCGGGCAGGAGCGGCACGCCGGCCGCCTCGGCGGCCTCCCGAGCGGTGTGTTTGGCGCCGAACAGTTCGAGCTGGTCGGGGGTCGGGCCGACGAACACGATGTCCGCGTCCTCGCAGCGGCGGGCGAAGGCGGCGTCCTCGGAGAGGAAGCCGTAGCCGGGGTGGACGGCTCCGGCGCCGGTGTCCTTGGCCGCCTTGAGGATCAGGTCCGCGTCGAGGTACGACTCCTTCGCGGGTGCCGGGCCGAGCCGTACCGCCGCGTCGGCGAGCCGGACGTGGGCGGCGGCGCGGTCGGCGTCGGAATACACCGCGACCGTGCGCAGGCCCAGGGCGCGGGCGGTGCGGATGATCCGGACGGCGATCTCGCCGCGGTTGGCGACCAGCAGGGTGTCGAAGGTCATGTGCCCGTCCCGGTGATCGTCATCTGTACGGCCGTGGGGTCGAAGCCGTTGCAGGGGTTGTTGATCTGGGGGCAGTTGGAGACCAGCACCAGCACGTCGCACTCGGCGCGCAGGGTCAGGGCCAGACCGGGGGCGGAGATGCCGTCGACGATGCCGAGGGTGCCGTCCTTCTCGACCGGTACGTTCATGTACCAGTTGACGTTCGACACCAGGTCGCGTTTGCCGAGGCCGTGTTTCGCGCCCTCGGCGAGGAAGTTGTCGACGCAGGCGTGCTGGGACCAGGTGTGGTGGCCGTACCGCAGGGTGTTCGACTCCTTGGAGCAGGCGCCGCCGACCGTGTCGTGGCGGCCCACGTCGTCGGCGGTCACGGTCATCAGCGGGGTGTGCTCGTTGGACATCAGCACGCTGCCGGTGGTGAGGAAGATGCCGCCCTGCGCGTGGATCGTGTCGGGCGCGCTGTAGCGGACGGCCGTGTCGTGGGCGTCGTACACGAGGAAGTCGACGGCCTGGTTGCCGTGCAGATCGGTGAGGGTGAGGGTCTGACCGGCGCGGATCACGCAGGACCAGGCGGCGCGGGCCGGGACGACGGCTTTCGTGGAGGTGACGGTCGTCATGCGATCCCCCTCGCGGTGAGGAACTCGGCGGTGTTGAGGAAGGCCCGGCGGCCTTCGGGCGTGGCGTCCCACAGGGGGTCGCCGGGCTCGGTCGGCCGGGCACGCCAGGCGAGCACCTCCAGCGGGGTGCTGACGTACGCGGGGCGCGGGTCGGCCGGGTGCGGCACGTTGGCGATCAACACGGTCACGTCCTGTTCGGTGCGCAGGGTCACGGCAGCGCCGGGGCCGGCGGAGCCGGTGAAGTCGAGGGTGCCGTCCTCGCGCACCCGCACGCCCTGGAAGAAGGAGAGGGAAGGCGGGAGGTCCCGGGGCTCGAGGCCGTTCTTGGCGGCGGCCAGCTTGAACAGTTCACGTCCGGCGGGGGAGGCGGACTGCGGGGTGCCGTCGCCGTACCGCTCGGTGTTGCGGACGAGGGTGCTGGTGCCGCACAGCGCGTCGTGCCGGCCCGAGGTGTCCGCGACCACCGACGCGAGGACGCGGCCCTGGTCGGACAGGAGCAGGTCGCCCTCGCCCAGGTAGGCGTTCCACTGGACCTTGACGGTGTCGGCGACGTTCAGCCGCTCCCAGGGGCGGTCGGCGCTGTGCAGCAGCAGATGCGCGCACGCGTCGCCGCGTACGTCGGTGAGCCGGAGCGCGGTGCCCCGGGCGAGCACCCTGTGGGTGTAGTTCCCGCCCGCCACCGTCTCCGCCCACACCAGCCGTTCCGCCGCGCAGGGCGGGTCCGGCCAGTCGCCGGCGGGCACCACGGGCATCGCCTCGGCCCGGGCGCCCTCCTGCGCGCGGGCGTGGTCGCGTGCTCCGTACGTCGTCGATGTCGCCATCGGGGGACCTCCGGGTGCGGCGTGGATCTCTGTCATGGATTTCTGTCGCGTGACAGAAATTAGGTGCCCGGCGGGTCGCCGCCATGTCCCGTGCGTTGCGGTGCGGTTACCGAGCCCTCACGGATCTCTGCCTCGGCGGCGGGCCGGGGAACCATGCGGCCGCTCGCCGGGTCGTGGGGGTTCCGTGCCGCGACCGGTCGCCGGGTCGTGCGAGGGGCGTGTGCGAGGATCGAACACATGGGAAGCGCGGGTGGCACCGGGGGGCGGCGGGTCGGCAGGCCCCGGGCCCAGGGGCGCGCGGAGAGCGGGCTGCCGCCGCGCGACGAACTGCTCGCGGCCGCGGCCGAGTTGTTCACGACGCGGGGTTACGCGGCCACCACCACCCGGGCCGTCGCCGAGCGGGCCGGCATGCGGCAGGCGTCCATGTACCACTACGTCTCCGGCAAGGAGGAACTGCTCGCCGAGCTGCTGGAGTCCACCGTCACCCCGTCGCTCGCGTACGCCCGTGAACTCCTCGCCCGGGACGGAGTCCGTGCCGAGGACCGGCTGCGGGAGCTGTGCCGCGCCGATGTCGCCCTCCTGTGCGGCGGAACCCACAACCTCGGCGGCCTGTACCTCCTTTCGGAGGTCCGCGCCGAGCGCTTCGCGGGATTCCACGCCGTGCGGGCCGAGCTGAAGGACGCCTACCGGCAGCTGATCGCGGCGACGGCCGTGGGCGGGGCGCTCGCCAAGCGCGAGCTGGAGCTGCGGACGGACCTCGTCTTCGGGCTGATCGAGGGGGTCATCCTCGTCCGCCGCTCCGATCCCGACCGGCCCGTCTCCGCCTTTGCCGAGGCAACGGCGGACGCCGCGCTGCGCATCGTCGGCGTCTGACGAAGGCGCCCCCGACGGCCGGTTCCCCGGCGCGCGTTCACCCTGTCAAGAGGCTCTGCTCGTACGCCCGTCCATGGTCACTCGGTGTGTGCGAATGGCGCCCCAGCGTGTAAATGACCAGAGCGTACTCCTGTCGCGAGGGTGATTTCAGGCGGTTGCTGAATATGACACAGCGATGATCCGGTCGGACTAAGCTCGCCCGCAGCGCACCGAGTTGAGATGTATTCGGGCGCTTGTTCCAAAAAATACCGAAGACACAGTTTGATTCGCGGATGAACCCGAGCAACCTCCGGCAACTCCCCGCAAGTCACCCGACCATCAGCCGAACCGTCTTTAGAGGGCATACATGGTGAGTGTTCAATCGCCTCCCGGTGGCCGTGACCTTCCCTACGCGCGCTTGCTGCCGCTACCGGCGATACTGATGGCCGCGGCGACCGGAACCACCGTCTCCCTGGTGACGGGGCCGGTCCGGCTCGCCGTCGGCTTGTGCGGGGCCGCCGCGACGCTCCTGCTGACCGTCGTCGCCGTCCTCGCGGTGCGCGGCGGCCGTCGTACCGTCCGGGAGCTGCGCGCCGAACAGCAGCGGCGCACCGCCCTCCTCGAACAGCGGATCGCCGCCCACGACCAGGAATTCACCCGGCTGGGCAAGGAGATCCTGCCCGCCACGCTGTACCGGCTGCGCACCGGAGAATCCCCCTCAGAGGTGATTCGTCACGTCGTCGACGGCGACCCCGAGTGGCGCGAACTCCCCGCCTCGCAGCGAGACTTGCTGCGCACCCTGCTCACCATCGTCGACCGCGAGGAAGCACTGCGCGACTCCTCGCAGCGGTCCTTCGTGAACATCGCCCGCCGTGTCCAGGCGATCGTCCACCAGCAGAACAACGAACTCCGCGAGATGGAGGAGGACCACGGGCGCAACCCCGAGGTCTTCGACGACCTGCTGCGCATCGACCACGGCACCGCCCTGATCGGCCGCCTCGCCGACTCCATCGCCGTCCTCGGCGGCGGCCGCCCCGGCCGCGTCTGGTCCCGGCCCGTCCCGCTGTACAGCGTGCTGCGCGGCGCCATGTCCCGCATCCTGGAGTACCGCCGCATCGAGCTCGACTCGATCGCCAAGGTCAACGTCGACGGCGTCGGCGTCGAGCCCGTCATCCACGCCTGCGCCGAACTCCTGGACAACGCCACCCGTTACTCGCCGCCCCACACCAAGGTGCACGTCACCGCCGTGGAGGTGCAGACCGGCATCGCCATCGAGATCGAGGACGGCGGGATCAGCCTCAGCGAGGAGACCCGCGCCAAGGTCGAGGACATGCTCGCCAAGGCCCAGCAGGGCATCGACATGCAGGAGATGGGCGACACCCCGCGCCTCGGCCTCGCCGTCGTGGGCCGCCTGTCGACCATGTACAACATGCAGATCTCGCTGCGGCCGTCCGCCTACGGCGGCGTCCGCGCCGTCGTCGTCGTACCGCGCGACCTGCTCACCGAGGAGGCCGCCCCCGGCCTCGCCCACGGCATCGGCGCCGGCGCCGTGACGACCATGGACACCGACGGTGTCGAAGGCCCCAACCGCAAGGCCAAGCGCCGCCGCCCCACCACCGGACCGCGGATCCCGAGTTCCGCGGAGGACATGGGCCAGGACATGGAGGACGACGACGTTCCCGTCGTCACCGAATGGACGGCCAACGGCCTGCCGCAGCGCCGCAGCCGGAGCAAGATCCCGCTCAGCCAGCGCTACGCCGAGGCCGCCGCCGCGGAGGCCGCGGCCGAGGCCGCCATGGCCGCCGCCCCCGTGTGGCAGGAGCCCGCACCCGAGAAGGAGCAGCCCCCGCCCGGCATGTGGGTCGAGGCGTTCATGGCCGGGCTCAAGGGCGACCCCGACCCGAACGCCTTCAGGAACCACCCGGACGACCCGAGGCCGTCCACCGCACGCACCGCGAACACCGAGCCGGCCCGCACCGAGGCCGACGACGAGGGGGACCTCAAGTGATCCAGCAACGGGCCAACTTCGACTGGCTGCTGAAGGATCTGGCCGACGGCGTACCTGGCATCCAGCAGATCGTCGTGCTCTCCGCCGACGGCCTGCGGATCGCCCGCCACGGCGGAGACCCGGACGCCGCCGACCGGGTCGCCGCGGCGTGCGCGGGACTGCAGAGCCTGGCCGGCGCCGTGGCCGGTGAGATCCCGCAGAGCGACGGCCACATGCGGATGGTCATCATCGAGATCAACGGCGGCTACTTCTACATGATGGCCGCCGGCTCCAACGCCTATCTCGCGGTGCTCGCCAACGAGGTCGCCGAACCCGGACTGATGAGCAACCGTATGCGCGACCTCGTCGACCGCATCGGCTCCCACCTCACCAGTCCGCCCCGGCGGAACGGGCAGACCGTATGACGCCTCCGCGTCGCCGACGGCGCCAGCCCCAGCACGAACCGCCTCCTCCTCCGCCGCCGCCCGAGGACGGCCCCCCGGGCGGGACGGGGGAGCGTCGGGCCCCCGAGCGGCTCTACATCCTCACCGGCGAGGACGGCGAGCGGGCCCCGATCGACCTCGTCACGTTGATCGTGGCGCGTGCCGACCCGCCGCCGTCCGCCGCCCCGGAGCAGTCCGCGCTGCTGCGCATCTGCCAGGCACCCCTGTCCGTGGCCGAGATCTCGGCCTACCTCAACCTGCCGATCAGCGTGGTGACCGTCCTGCTCACCGAGCTGCTGACGGCCGAACTGGTACAGGCACGCGCACCGGTCGTCCGGCAGGCGCGGGCAGACCGTTCCCTCCTCGAAGCGGTGATGCATGGACTTCAAAAGCTCTGACACCATCACGGGTCCACGGACCGAGGACCACCTGCCGCACACCGCGCAGGCCGCGGCGAAGATCGTGATCGTGGGCGGTTTCGGCGTCGGCAAGACGACCATGGTGGGGTCCGTCAGCGAGATCAGGCCGCTGACGACCGAGGAGACCATGACGCAGGCCGGGATCGGGGTCGACGACAACTACGGCTCCAAGTCCAAGACGGCCACCACCGTGGCCATGGACTTCGGCCGCATCAGCATCACCGACGAGCTGGTGCTCTACCTGTTCGGCACCCCTGGCCAGGAGCGCTTCTGGTTCCTGTGGAACGGCCTGTTCGAGGGTGCCCTGGGAGCCGTCGTCCTGGTCGACACGCGACGGCTGGAGGTCAGCTTCGACGTCATGGGCCGCCTGGAGGAGCGGGGCGTGCCCTTCGTCGTGGCGGTCAACGACTTCCCCGACGCGCCCCGCTACGCCGTCGACGAACTGCGTCAGGCCCTCGACCTGGCCCCGGAGATCCCGATCATCCGCTGCGACGCGCGCCGCCGGGCGTCCAGCCGGGACGTCCTGATGACCCTCACGACCTTCCTGCACTCCCTGGCGATGTCGGGGGCGACGTCGGCATGACCCGCGGCCCGGCCCCGTACGCCCCCGGCGGCCTTCCCACCACAGACACCGGAACCACCTCAGCTCGGAGCGATCACCGTGACGCCTGAATCCCACTCCCTCACCGGCACGGACGACCCCACCCTCGGGCCGCCCCCCGGCTGCCCCGCCCACGGGGCGGGCCCCGGCGGACTCCGCCGCCTGTACGGCCCCGAGGCGGAGGACCTGGGAGCCGTGTACGAGAAGCTCCGCGCGGAGCACGGCCCGGTGGCTCCGGCCCTGCTCCACGACGACGTGCCGATCTGGGTGGTGCTCGGGCACGGCGAGAACATGCACATGGTGAGTACGCCGACGCACTACTCCCGTGACACCCGGCTGTGGAACAAGCTCCAGGACGGCACCTTCAAGCCCGACAACCCGCTGATGCCGCACATCGCGTGGCAGCCCATCTGCTGTCACGCCGAGGGCGACGAGCATCTGCGGCTGCGCGGCGCGGTCACGGGCGCCATGTCGACCATCAACTTCCGGGGCATCCGGCGCAGCATCAACCGCTACACCCAGCAGCTCGTCAACGAGTTCTGCGAGGAGGGCGAGGCGGACCTCGTCGGCCAGTTCGCCGAGCATCTGCCGATGGCGGTGATGTGCGAGATCCTCGGCATGCCCGAGGAGTACAACGACCAGATCGTGCACGCCGCCCGGGACATGCTCAAGGGCACCGAGACCGCGATCGCCAGCAACGCCTACATCATGGAAGCCCTCATGCGGCTCACCTCGCGCCGCAGGGCCGAGCCGCAGGAGGACTTCACCAGCCATCTGATCAACCACCCGGCACGGCTCACCGACGAGGAGGTGGGCCAGCACCTGCGCGTCGTGCTCATCGCCGCGTACGAGGCCACCACCAACCTGCTCGCCAACGTGCTGCGCGTGGTGCTGACCAACCCTGGTTTCCGGGCCCAGCTGAAGGGCGGCCAGATGACGGTGCCCGAGGCGGTCGAGCAGTCCCTGTGGGACGAGCCGCCCTTCAGCACGCAGCTCGCCTACTTCGCCAAACAGGACACGGAGCTGGGCGGTCAGCGCGTCCGCAAGGGCGACGGTCTGCTGTTCGGCATCGCGCCGGGCAACGTCGACCCGCGGGTACGGCCCGACCTCACGGCGAACATGCAGGGCAACCGGTCGCACCTCGCCTTCGGCGGCGGCCCGCACGAGTGCCCCGGCCAGGACACCGGCCGCGCCATCGCCGACGTGGGCGTCGACGCGCTGCTGGCGCGTCTTCCCGACATCCGCCTCAACTGCGAGGAGAGCGAGCTGCGCTGGCGGGCCTCCATCTCGACCCGGCACCTGGTCAGGCTCCCGGTACGCTTCGAGCCCAAGGAGCGGGAGGCACTCGAACAGCGGCCCGTCGGCCGCCCTCTGCCGGCCCAGCGCGAGGGCGGGCGCACGACGGCCCCGACCATCCTGCCCCCGGCTGCTTCCGCCGAGCCCGGTCCGGCGCCGTCGGCCGCGGCCGCCGCCGGTCCGCAGGGCCGTCCCGGTCTGCTGCGCCGCGCCCTGCGGTGGTTGAGCGGCCGCTAGGAGATGCCGTCAGGTCTGGTCCTCGGGGGCCGTCCCGGCCCATGTCCCGTACGAGGACCAGGCCTGCAGCACTCTCCCGCTCACGAACCGATGCGCGAGCCCCGTGACGGGGTCGGTGAACTCCAGCGAGCGGGCCAGCAGTTGCAGCGGGCGCCGGAAGTCGTCGGACGGCACGGGGGCCCGCACCCGCGGATACAGCGGATCACCGAGGATCGGCAGGCCCAACGACGCCATGTGTACCCGTAGTTGGTGTGTCTGCCCGGTGCCGGGCCGCAACCGGTAGCGGGCCGGCCCGCCCTCCCGCCGGTCCAGCAGTTCCACACCGCTCACGGCGTTGGGCTCGCCCTCCACCTCACGGGCCGCCATCACCCCGCGCTCCTTCACGATCCGGCTGCGTACGGTGCACGGCAGGGGGACCGACGGGTCGTACGGGGCGACGGCCTCGTACTCCTTGGTGACGAGCCGGTCGCGGAACAGTGTCTGGTACGCGCCCCGCTCCTCGGGGCGGACGGTGAACAGCACCAGTCCGGCGGTGAGCCTGTCCAGGCGGTGGGCGGCGCCCAGCGTGGGCACCCCCAGCTCCCGGCGCAGCCGGGCGAGTGCCGTCTGCGTGATATGGCTGCCCCGCGGTGTCGTGGCCATGAAGTGCGGTTTGTCGACGACGACGACATGGTCGTCGCGGTACACGACCTCCAGCGGGAAGGGGACCGGCACCTCGCGCGGGAGGTCCCGGTGGAACCACACCGACAGGCCGGGCACGTACCCCGTGTCGCGCGACACCGCACGTCCGTCGGCGTCCACGATCAACCCCGCGTCGAGCATTCCGTCGATCACCCCGTCACCGGCCGCGAGCCGTTCCACCAGGTGATCACGCACGGTCGCCCACGCGGCCCCGTGCGGCAGCCTGACCCGTACCGGGTCGATGCCGTCGCGCTGCGGCAGGGGCGCGGGGGGAACCGGGCTTCTGCGTCTCACACGATCAAGCGTACGGGGGCCCGACGGCAGGAGCGCCCGGCGGTCCCCCGCCCCGGTCCGGCGGCTGAGCACCATGCCGGGTCAGGCGGCGCACCGGTACCGGTCGGTGTCCTCGTGCCAGAGGTAGGAGCCTGCCGCCCAGCCCTGGATGGCCCGGGCGTGGCGGAGCACGGCGCGCTGGGTGTGCTGACTGGTACGCAGGTCGTACAGGGTCTGCGGAAGGTCCGTCCTGACCGTCTCGTCCAGGGTCCTGACCCGGCCGGTCAGAACGCGGTTGACGAAGGAGACCGCCTCGTGGAGGGGGAGGTCGTGCAGTTCCTGGGTCACGCGCACGATGTTGTTCCTGGCGACACCCTCACGGACCTCCTTGGGGTAGGACACGATGTCGTTGTGCAGATCGACGGTGTCCCGGAACGCGTCGGTCAGCACGCGGAACGAGCGGGTCGCGCGGATGTCCTCGGTGATCTCCCAGCCGAGCGAGTGCTCCATCAGCAGGGCGCTGCAGCCGGCCGCGCCGTAGTCGCGCCGCATCTCCGTCTGCTCTATGACGTCGGGGTACCGGGGGCGTGTGAGGTTCTCCGTCTCCCACAGCGACGCCTGGAGGAACTGCCGCATGGACCTGGTGTAGAGGGACTGCCACGCGAGCGACGCCGAGGGTGCCGTGCGCCGCCACAGGTCCGCCAGGGCGAGTTCCAGAGGTTCCTTGGGGTCCGGTGCCGGGCCGGAGGGGTGTGTCCCGACCGGGAGGAAGCCCATCAGCCGCTCGATGCGGTCCAGGATCTGTTCCCGTTTGCCGAGGGCCTCGCACCAGGGCAGAAAGATGTCGTCGAGGCACCAGATCACGCTGTGCCAGCTGGACAGCAGTTCCAGCTCGCGGGCGGAGGTGTGCGGATACGTCAGGGCGGTGAAGCGGGTGAAGTCCGCCCGGTCGAATGTCTCGGCACTCCACCCGCCGTGGTGCGATTCGGTGTGCTGGGGTTCGAGTAAGCCCATGGAGTGCGCCCAGGCGCGCACGCGCGGACGGACCTCCCGCAGGTGAGGGTTCACCCTGGCCTGGAACGGCATGTAGAACGAGGGTATTTGGAAGGTGTCCGCCACGGCTGCCTCCTGTCTGTGACGACTGGCCTCTGCACCGCCCTCTGACCCGGGCCGACGGCGCGCGGCCGCCACCGGGTCCTTGAACCACGCGCTGTGCTCCCTGCGCCGCGATCGCGGCGCCGCGGACGTGCGTACGCTTCCGGCGGCCGGCGGAGCCGGTCGGACCGGAACCTGTTGCCTGCGTGCCGGGCGGTGTCGTCGGCCATGATCTTCGAGGCGGCCGACAGACGGTGCAGGGAGTCCGTGGGTCACCATCGCCGCGATCATGCCGTCGACGACAAGGTCATGAAACGACCCCACCTTCCTCTGGACGCTCTCCGGGGAATTGACCTTTCAAACCACCATCCGCTCCGCGCTGTCCTGCGTCAACCTCGGCGTACGTGCGTTGCGGCCGAGGAGACGGTACAAAACGGATGTGTCAACGGTCCGCGTCGGCTTGAGGGCCCCGGGAGGTGGAAACCGGCCAGGCCTTCGCACGCGGTGCGCGCGACACCGCCGGGTGCCTCGGACCGGCATCCGGACACCACCTCCTCGGCCGGGGGCGTGACGCCCTGTCCCATGCCGGTGGCAACTCGCCCCGCCGGCAGACCACTTCGCACCATGCGACGGGCCGAGGTCGTCCGAAAAGGGCGCGCGCGCCCGCGCACGGAGCGGCCCGGCGTCTCACTCTGCCCGGCGCGCCGTCCGTGCCGGGCCCGTGCGGCGGCCGGGGGAGCAGTACGCCCCCGGGGCAGGACACGACGACGCCGAGCGGACCGAGCACTACGCCGGACGAGCCCGGCGGCCTCGGGTCAGGTGGTACAGGAGGCCGGCGGTCACCGTGACGAGGAGGAACAGGAGGGTGAACCACTGGAAGTACCAGTGGCCGCCCGCGGGGTCGTAGACCTCCGCACGGGGCCAGGCCAGGTTGACGGTCATGAAGAGGCCGTAGAGCAGGGCGAGGGCGTTCACGGGGATTCCCCAGCGGCCGAGCGAGAACAGGGGTCTGCCGGTCTCGTCCGTGCCGGCGGAGGGGAAGGTGCCCTTCAGACGCCGGACCAGGAGCGGGCCGGTGACCATCGCGTACGCCAGGTACAACATCACGATGCAGGTGGTGCCGATCGCCAGGAACGCCTCCGGCGAGGCGAAGTTGAGGAGCAGCAGGGCGGCGGCGAGGACGCCGACGACCAGGGCGGGGGCGGTCGGCATGCCCGTGCGCGGGTTGACCGCGGCGAGCCGCGCGGAGAAGGGGAGCCGGCCGTCGCGGGCCATCGAGAAGAGCATGCGGCAGGCCGACGTCTGGATCGCGAGCGTGGCCACGGCGATGGCCACCACCACGTCGGCCAGCAGGAAGCGACCCACTCCGTCGCCGAGGCTGCTGGTCAGGACGTAGCTCAGACCGTCCACGCCCAGCCTGCCGTCGGTGAGGCTGGGCGCGGCGAGCAGGCCGGCCAGGACGAGGAGGCCGCCGAGCAGACCGGCCGCGCCGAGTGCCGTGAGGATCGTGCGGGGCGCCACCCGGCGCGGGTGGTGGGTCTCCTCGCTCATCTCACCCGCGCTGTCGAAGCCGATCAGCACGTACGCGGCCGTGAACGAGCCCACCAGCAGGGCGCCGAGCAGGTCGGTGCCGCCCCCGGCCGTGGGGAAGGTGATGCCGGGGGAGCGCTCGGCGTGAGTGAGGAGGAGGACGACGATCAGGATCGCGCCGACGATCTCGGCGGTCACGCCGACCCGGTTGACCACGGACAGCACCCGGTTGTCGAGGACGTTCACGAACGTGGTGAGGGCCAGCAGGAGCACCCCCAGCACGGCCGCGTTCGCCGCGCCCGTCGCCGTGGTGGGTGCCGGGTCCCCGCCCACGATCTGGAAGCCCGACCAGATGGCGGGCATCACCATCTGCAGTGCGAGCGCGGCCGCCGCGACCACCACGATCTGCCCGATCACCATGATCCAGCCGGCGAACCAGCCGAAGGTCGGGTTCGACAGGCGGGACGACCACTGGTAGATCGCGCCCGATATCGGGTAGCGCGCGGCCAGTTCCGCGAAGCACGCGGCCACCAGCAGCTGGCCGATCAGGACCGCGGGCCAGGTCCAGAAGAAGACCGGGCCGCCGAACGCGTAGCCGAAGGCGAAGAACTGGAAGACGGTCGTGAGGACGGAGATGAAGGAGAAGCCGGCGGCGAACGAGGCGTACCTGCTCAGGCTGCGGTGCAGTTCCTGGTCGTAGCCGAACTCGTTCAGGGAGGCGTCGTCGGGGGAGCGGGGCGGCTCCGGACGGAGATCGGGGGCGGTGCTCGTCATGGCGGCAACCTGCTTTCGCACAAGCGGCGCGAGCGTTCGCGTACGAGCGTTCGCGCACGAGCGGCACGCATTCCTGTCGGGCGACAGAAATTAGGGGAGCCCTGTGTCGCGCGTGTCACACGACCGTGTCCGGAGGGAGCCCAAATCCTCACCACCGCGCCGGGGTGCGTGCCTCGCCGTCGGGGGCGCCGGCGCCGCCGTGCGAGGATCCCCGGATGGATGACGCGCCGCCCTCCCACCGCCTGATCGCGGGCGCGCCCGAGTCGCCCGTGCTGCTGCACGTGCCCCACGGCTCACGGGTGATCCCCGCCGCCGTCCGGGCCCAGATCGTGCTCGACGACGCCGCGCTGGAGCGGGAGTTGGACCACATCACCGACGCGTACACGGACCGGATCGCCGAGCGGGCCGCAGAGCGCTCGGCCGTGCGCCCCTGGTGCTTCGTCAACGAGGTGTCCCGGCTCGTGGTCGACCCCGAGCGCTTCCCGGACGAGCGGGAGGAGATGCTGGCGGTGGGGATGGGGGCCGTCTACACGCGGACCACGCACCGGGAGGCCCTGCGCGCGCCCGGGTACGACGGGCAGCCGCTCGTCGACCGCTACTTCCGCCCCTACGCCGACGCCATGACCGCCGCCGTGGCCGACCGGCTGGAGGCCGTGGGCCGGGCCGTGGTCGTCGACGTCCACTCGTATCCGAGCGCGGCACTGCCCTACGAACTGCACGGCGACGGCCCCCGCCCGCCCGTCTGTCTGGGCACCGATCCCTTCCACACCCCGGCGGACCTGTCGGCCGCCGCCGGGGAGGCGTTCGCCGGCTTCGGCGGCACGGGCCTCGACAGCCCGTTCGCGGGCACGTACGTCCCGCTGGAGTACTACGGGAGGGATCGGCGGGTGAGCGCGCTGATGATCGAGATCCGCCGCGATGTGTACATGGCCGAGCCGGGTGGTGCGGCGGGTCCGGGTGCGGCGGCTGTCGCCGGGCCGCGGGTCACGACGTGGGCGTGCCCTCCTGTTCGGCCTCCACGCGTGCGTTCCACTCCTTCTTCGACGCCTGCCAGCCGTCCTCGTCGTGGCCGAGACGCCAGTAGCCGGAGACCGACAAGTCCTCGCGGGGGACGGCGAGTTCGACGCGGAGCAGACGGCGCAGCTCCTTCACGAAGCCCGCCTCGCCGTGGACGAAGGCGTGCATCCGGCCCTCGGGGAACTCCAGCGCGCGTACGGCCTCGACCAGGGCCGCGCCGACGGGGCGGTCGCCGCGGTGCAGCCAGACGACCTCCACATCGGAGTTGATCTTCTGCTCCTCCTCGGGGCCGGCGACCTCGACGATCGCGTGGGCGCGGGCGCCGTCGGGGAGGGCCTCCAGGGACGCGCCGATCGCGGGCAGGGCGCTCTCGTCGCCGACGAGGAGGTGCCAGTCCGCCTCCGGGTTGGGCGCGTAGGCGCCACCGGGGCCGAGGAAACGGATCAGCTCGCCCGGCTGGACACGGGTGGCCCAGGGGCCTGCGATGCCCTCGTCGCCGTGGAGCACGAAGTCGAGGGTCAGCTCGCCCAGTTCGCGGTCCCAGGCGCGCACGGTGTACGTCCGGGTCACGGGCCACTGCTCCCGGGGGAACTCGGCGCGGATCCGCTCGATGTCGAACGGCTCCGGGTAGGTGACACCCTCGGGGCCGAAAAGGAGTTTGACGTAGTGATCCGTGCTGCCGCGCGGTGAGAACTCGGCGAGGCCGTCGCCACCGAGTACGACGCGCTGCATGTGCGGGGTGAGCCGCTCGGTGCGGACGACTCGCGCGGAGTGGGGCTTCGGGGTCCTTCGTACCGGACGCTCTGCCATGACGGCCTCCCAAATACCTAGCTAAGGCATGCCTAAGTTAGCATCTCCCCCTTGTTGACACCTCACGCGCGTCGCGTGTGCGAGGACTTCACGATGTGAATCGTGCCTCAGGGTCCTCACCACCGAAGTGCCCCCCACCCTCCGGCGTACGCTCCGGCCACGGCGCGCGCCTCACGCCTGCAGCGTACTGAGCAGCCGGTGCAGCGATCCGCCGAGCCCCCACCGCTCCGCCAGTGCGTCCAGTGCGGAGGGGTCCTTCGGTGCGCGCGGCAGAGCCGTGTCGACGTCGGGCAAGGGTACGTCCGCCGCCACCAGGACGACCTTGGGTGCCACCGCGACATAGGGGCGCGCTTCGTCGAGCCGCTTGCGCTGCGACGGCGTGAGCTTCGCCGCCGGGTCGTCGACCGCCGCCATGATCCCGGCCAGGTCGCCGAACTGGTCGAGCAGTTTGGCCGCCGTCTTCTCGCCGATGCCCGGCACGCCGGGCAGTCCGTCGCTCGGGTCGCCGCGCAGCAGGGCCAGGTCCGCGTATCCGCGCCCGACCACCCCGTACTTCTCGCGCAGCCACGCCTCGTCGGTCAGCTGCAGCGTGCCCACGCCCTTCAGGGGGTACAGCACCCGGACCCCGCGCGCGTCGTCGACCAGCTGGTACAGGTCGCGGTCGCCGGTGACGATGTCGACCGGGTCCTTCGCGAGGGCGGTGAAGGTGCCGATCACGTCGTCCGCCTCGTACCCGGCGACGCCCACGCGCGCGATACCGAGGGCGTCCAGGACCGCCTCGATCACCGGCACCTGCGGTGACAGGGTGTCCGGCACCTGCTCCTCGTCGGGCCCGGCCTCGTGCTCCTCGGCGACGCGGTGCGCCTTGTAGGAGGGGATCAGGTCGACCCGCCACTGCGGCCGCCAGTCCGCGTCCATGCACGCCACCAGATCCGTCGGCCGGTGGTCCTTGACCAGCCGGTCGATGAATTCGAGCAGCCCGCGCACGGCGTTCACCGGGGTGCCGTCCGGGGCCTTCACGGATTCCGGCACCCCGAAGTAGGCGCGGAAGTACAACGAGGCGGTGTCGAGAAGCATCAGGCGTCGGGTCACGCCCCGCATCATGCCGTACGCCACCGACACCCGGCCCCCAGGCGCAACCGGCCCGCACCGCCCGGCGCACCCGGGGAGCGTGGGCCGGAGCGGACCGGCGTGCGCGCCCCGCTCCGACGGTCGCCCCGCTCCGACGGTCGCCCCGCTCCGACGACCGCCGGGGCTTCGTGGTGCGCGGTCGCCCCGAACGGACCAAGGTGGTTGCGTACAGGTGTACGGGAAAGATCCGGACAACCCTCCGGCGGTCCCGGACGCCCGGTTCGGGTGCCCCCTTCGTACAGGTGGGGCGGTTCGCATGGGGAACGTCAACTCCGTTACCCGGTCGGTGACTTCGCGGCCGGGGAGAGCGCGGGTGGCCCGGTGGGCCGTGTCGTGGCTGCGCGGGGACGGTTCCGGCGGGCGCCGGACCACGGGTCGCCGGTCCGGTGACGGGGCGTGCCGGAGCGGTCGCCGGACGCGGTCGCCGTGCGGGCGCTCGCTCGTCCGGGGGCGCGGGAGACCCCTGAAAACCGAGGTGGGACGGTGACTCAGCTGGCGCGAAGTGTGAGCATGGACCTTCCGCCCGTTCACGGGGATGTGACGGGCGCGTGAAACGGTTTGCCGAACATGCGTAGGGTGCAGAGAACTCCTCAGGAGAAGTGCTCCCGACGAGTGCCGGACGGGTGGACATCCGTCACCGGACCAGTGAGCGCTCACGAGCCCAGCGGTGGGCGTCCGTGAGTCGACCGACGAGCTGAGGAGGGAGCCGGAGCGATGGGCGACCACAAAGAACAGCCCCTTCGGGTGGGCGCGGCCGTCCGGCGGCGGCGCCGGGCACAGCAGCTCACCCTCGCCGCCGTGGCCGAGCGCAGCGGCCTGTCGGTCCCCTTCCTCAGCCAGGTCGAGAACGAACGGGCCCGGCCCAGCAAGCCCTCCCTGGAGCGCATCGCCGACGCCCTCGGCACCACCGCCGTCGAACTCCTCGCCGCGGCCGACCCGGCGTGCAGCGTCGACGTCGTACGCGCCGCCGACGAGGACGGTTTCACGCCCCCGGACTCCAGCTCGCGCTCCCTGGTGCGCGGTCACCACCAGCTGCACGCCATGGAGTTCACCGGCGACCACGACGAGGGCCGCGAGGTCCAGCACCGCAACGACGAGCTGATGTACGTCGTCGACGGCGCGGTCGAGGTCGAGGCGGAGGGCCGTGCCCACCGCCTCGGCCGCGGCGACACGCTGTACATGTCCGGTGGCGTACGGCATCGCTGGCGGGCCACCGAACCGGAGACCCGGGTGATCGTGGTGGCCGTCGCGGACCACATCGAGGCCCTGGAAGACCGCCACCGCCGGGGCTCGTGAGGCCGCCGTGCGCTCCGTGCCCCGTGTCGTCTCGCTCGTCCCGTCCCTGACGGAGGCCGTCGCCGTCTCGCTGCCCGGCGTGCTGGTCGGCGCCACCGACTGGTGCGCCCACCCGGGTGATCTCGACGTCGTACGCGTCGGCGGCACCAAGAACCCGAAGACCGACGTCATCGCCCGCCTCCGCCCCGACCTCGTGATCGCGAACGAGGAGGAGAACCGCGAGCCCGATCTCGCCGCCCTGCGCGAGGCGGGCGTGGAGGTCCTCGTCACCGAGGTGCGCGACGTGCCGGGTGCGTTCCTCGAACTGGACCGGGTGCTGCGGGCCTGCGGAGCCCGGTCCCGGCCGGGCTGGCTGGACGCGGCGGAGTCGGCGTGGGCCGTGCCGCCGGATGCCGTGGCCGGCCCTGGCCCCCGTGCGACCGCCGTGGTGCCCGTTTGGCGCCGGCCCTGGATGGTCCTCGGCCGGGACACCTTCGCCGGCGACGTGCTCGCGCGGCTCGGCGTGGACCATCTGTACGCCGAGCACGCGGAGCGCTATCCCCGGGTGCCCGTCGAGGAGCTGCGGGCCGCCGCGCCGGACGTCGTGGTGCTGCCGGACGAGCCGTACCGCTTCACTGCCGAGGACGGTCCCGAGGCGTTCCCGGGGCTGCCGTGCGCGCTGGTCAGCGGGCGCCATCTCACCTGGTACGGGCCGTCGCTGGCCGAGGCTCCGGGGGTGCTGGGCGCGGCGCTGCGAGCAGCTCGCCGCTGACCAGCCCGCGCGCGGTGCACACGGCGGCCGTCGCCCACGCGGCCAGCAGCAGCGCGTACAGGGCCACGGCGAGGGCGTCCAGGGCGACGAGCCCGGTGAGCCGCGCCAGCCCCCGCGCGCCGGTCGCACAGGTGCCCACCGGGAAGGTGAAGGCCCACCACGCCAGGGAGAAGCCCATGCCCCGCCGCCGGGCCCGCACGACCAGGGCCGCTGCGAGCGCCAGCCAGAGCAGCGCGAAGCCCAGGACGGGCACCCCGTAGAGGACGGCGAACACGGTGAGGCCGTGCGGGTAGGGGGCCGGTACGGTGCCGGGGGCCGCGTCGGCGAGGTGGGTGACGGCGGTGGCCGACTGCCCGAGCGGCCCGAGGACCAGGAACAGGCTCGGTGTGAGGGCGAGCGGCAGTGGTCCCGCCGTGACCAGCCGGCCGAACACCAGCGGCAGCACGAGCAGCGTGGCCAGGAGGCTCAGCCCGAACAGGGCCAGGCATCCGAGCAGCAGCGTCTGCCGGGCCTGCCCGGCCGGGAGATACGGGACCAGCAGCGGGCCGAGCGCGGCGGACACCATGGGCGCGACGAGGGGGAGGAGCAGGACGGGGGTGATTCCGGCCGGGTCGATCCGGTGCCGGACGATCATCAGGTACGGCACGGTGACGGCGACGACCAGGCCCGTGACCGTGCCGGCGCCGTAGAGCACGACGTCCAGTGCGAGAGCCGCGCGGATCCCGGTCCAGTCCCGGCCGACGACGAGGGCGCCGCCGCCGACGGCCAGCAGGGCCATGGAGAGGCAGCCCTGGAAGGGAGCGACGGCCGGGTCGAGGAGGTGGGCGCGGGCCTGGTCGCGGTGGTGGATCCAGTGCAGGGCGCGGGCGCAGACCACGGTGACCAGGGCGAGGAGCGCGAGCGCCCAGACCGCCGCGCAGGCCGCCCGCACTCCCGGGACGTCCAGGGGCAGCCCGGCGCCGGCGGTGGCCACGATCGCGGTGCCCATGACCGGGGCGTACCAGTGGGGGCCGAAGTGGCGCAGGGCGGGGAAGCGGGGGCGTGCGCCGGGGCGCACGCCGAGCTGCGTGGTGGAGGGGCGGCGAGTGGGGTGGACGGGGCGGACTGCGGTGGCCATGTGCCGAGCGTCGCGCCGCCGGGCGGGGCCCGCCAGGGAGTCCGGTTGTATGGGGGCATAAGCTGGGGTTATGAGCGAGAGCGAGGGGCGGGGCGGGCTGGCCCATCGGGTGCCGGATCTCGGGGCGCTCGAACTGCTGCTGGCCGTGGCCCGGCTGGGCTCGCTCGGGCGGGCGGCGCGGGAGCTGGGCATCACCCAGCCCGCCGCCAGCAGCCGGATCCGCTCGATGGAACGCCAACTGGGTGTCGCCCTGGTCGACCGGTCCCCGCGCGGGTCCCGGCTCACCGACGCGGGGGCTCTCGTCACCGACTGGGCCCGGCGGATCGTGGAAGCGGCCGAGGCGTTCGACGCGGGCGCACAGGCGCTGCGGGACCGGCGCGACTCCCGGCTCCGGGTGGCGGCGAGCATGACCATCGCCGAGTACCTGCTGCCCGGCTGGCTCATCGCGCTGCGCGCCGCCCGCCCGGACACGGCGGTGTCGCTCCTCGCGGGCAACTCGACGGTCGTCGCGGAGCGGCTGCTCGCGGACGAGGCCGACCTGGGGTTCGTGGAGGGGCCCACGGTGCCGGCCGGGCTGGACGCGGCCGTGATCGCGCACGACCACCTGATCGTCGTGACCGCGCCCGGCCATCCCTGGGCGCGCCGCCGCAAGCCCGTGGAGGCGGCCGAACTGGCCGCCACGCCACTCATCCTCCGGGAGAAGGGTTCCGGGACGCGACAGGTCCTGGAGGGGGCGCTCGGCAGCCTGGCGCGCCCCCTGATCGAGCTCTCCTCCACCACGGCGGTGAAGTCCTCCGCGCTGAGCGGCGCCGGACCCGCGGTCCTGAGCGAACTGGCCGTCGGCGAGGAACTCTCCGCGCGCCGCCTGGTCAGCGTCCCCGTCCACGGCGTACGCCTGCGCCGCTCCCTCCGCGCGGTCTGGCCCACAGGCCACCGCCCCACAGGCCCGGCCCGCGACCTGCTGGGCCTGACCCGCGGGCCTGCGGCCGGCTGAGGTCGGCACTCCCTCGCCCTCGCCGCTACCCGTCCCCGCACCAAGGGCTGCGCCCCTTCCCCTCGTCCGCGGGTTCGTCGGGGGCTGATCGCGCAGTTCCAGCGCCCCGGGGAAACGGCCTGCGGCTCATCTCCCGGGGGAAGGGGGGCGGAGAATCAGATCACCCGACAGGACGACGCCTCCGTCAGGGCCAGCATCACTCGGGTGTCCTCGTCCACCTCGGGGTGCCACTGGACGCCCAGGGCCCAGGCGGGGGAGGGGAGTTCGATGGCCTCGATCGTGCCGTCCGAGGCGTGGGCCGATGCCACGAGGCCTGTGCCGAGGCGGTCGACCGCCTGGTGGTGGTAGGTCGGGACGTCGGTCTCCTCGGCGTTGATGTCCGCGTACCGCGTGCCGGGTACCGGTTTCACGGAGTGGCGGCCGAAGACGCCGACCTCGACGACGTGGCCGTCGAGGTGCTGGACGAGCGTGCCGCCGAGCGCGACGTTCAGGAGCTGCATGCCGCGGCAGATGCCGAGCAGGGGCGTGCCGGTGTCCAGCGCCGCCCGGATCAGGGCCAGCTCCCACGCATCGCGCCGCGGTGCGGGCGGGCCGCAGCGCGGGGAGCGCTCGGCGCCGTAGAGGGCCGGGTCCACGTCGGGCCCGCCCGCGATGACCAGGCCGTCGAGGCGGGCGACCGCGTCGGCGGCGTACGCCGGGTCGTCCGGCGGCAGCATCGCGGCGACGCCGCCCGCCGCCTGTACGAGCCGGGGGTAGCCGACCGGCAGCAGGGCCGCCTCCAGCTCCCACACACCCCAGCGCGCGCCGGACTCCAGATACGTACTCACACCGATCAGCGGCCTGGTCACGCCTGCTCGCTCCCTGCTCGTGGAACCTGTACGACTACTCGTGGGACTCGGCACCCGGGGTACCCGTGGCACCCGGGTACCCGGGCACCCGGTCAGTCCCGCGCCAACTCTGCCTCGGCGGCGGCCAGCGCGGCGAATTCCTCCTCCGGTGCCTTCGCCACGAGGTGCTTGCGGCTGTAGAGGCCGAAGTACGCCGCCGCCACCGCGTACACGACGAGCGCGATGACCGCGGCCGTCACGTCGACCAGGAAGGTCGCCACCAGCGCCGAGCACGCGAGGACGAGCGCCACCGAGGAGGTCAGCACCCCGCCCGGTGTGCGGTACGGCCGCTCCAGCTCCGGCTCCCGGCGGCGCAGGACGATGTGCGACAGGGACATCAGCGCGTAGCTGATCGTGGCGCCGAAGACGGCGATGTTCAGCATCCGGCCGCCGTCACCCGTGGCGGTGGCCAGCGCGAAGCCGATCGTGCCCGGCACCAGCAGGCCCAGGTAGGGGGCCTTGCGCTTGCTGGTGAGGGACAGGACCCGGGGCAGGTATCCGGCCCGGGAGAGGGCGAACAGCTGCCGGGAGCCCGCATAGATCAGGGAGAAGAACGAGGCGACGAGGCCGGCCAGACCGGCGTAGTTCACGAACAGGCTGAGCGGGGTGGCCTCGCCGTCCGGCTGCAGCGCCTCGACGAGCGGGTTGCCGGCGTCCTGGATGGCGGCGGAGCCGCGCGCCCCGGCCGCGGCGAAGAAGGTGATCACCGCCAGCACCACGAGGATGCCCATCGACCAGCGGATCGCCTTGGGCAGCGCCCGGGCCGGGTCCTTGGTCTCCTCGGCGGCCAGCGGCACGCCCTCGACGCCCAGGAAGAACCACATGCCGAACGGGAACGCCGCCCAGATGCCGAGCAACCCCATCGGCAGCCATGAACTGGCTCCGTACGCCGAGGTGTCGACCGGGATGTCGTCGAGCGCGGCCACGCTGAAGTCGGGCAGCGCGCCCAGCGCGAACACGACCAGGGCGAAGACCGCGAAGCCGGTGACGACGAAGCTCGCGATCAGTGCCTCGCCGACGCCCCACAGGTGGATGGCGATGAAGAACGCGAAGCAGAACAGATAGACCGGCCAGCTCGACGTCAGGCCGAACAGGCCCAGCGACTCGACGTAGTCGCCGATGAAGATCACGATGGCGGCCGGGGCGAGCACGTACTCGATCAGGATCGCCGTGCCGGTCAGGAAGCCGCCCCACGGGCCGAGCGCCCGGCGTGCGAAGCCGTAACCGCCGCCCGCCGTGGGCAGGATCGCCGAGAGTTCGGCGAGGGCGAAGACCATACAGGCGTACATGGTGCCCATCAGCACCGTGGCGATCGCCAGACCGCCGAAGCCGCCCTCCGCGAGGCCGAGGTTCCAGCCGGAGAAGTCGCCGGAGACGACATAGGCGACGCCGAGGCCGGTCAGCAGCACCCAGCCGGCCCTGCCCCGGCGGAGCGTCCGGCGCTCCAGGTAGTCGTCCGCCGCATCGGCGGTGTCCGTGTCTTTCAGGGACATGGCGCACTCTCCCCACTCAAAGGAATGGATCCATACCTTTGTGGGGTGGGTGGCCGAAAAGCAATACCCCTGCGTTAAGCGAGCGTAAAACCGTACTCATTCGGGATGTTCGTCCGAGTGCCTCGGCTCACCCGAGGAAGCCGCGCAGCAGGGCCGCCGTGCCGGAGCAGTGCTCCCGCATGATCTCCCGCGCCGCCTCGGCGTCCTCGTCCAGCACGGCCTCCACCAGGGCCGTGTGCTGCTGCTGGGAGTGCTCCAGGTTCCGTACCAGCAGCGGGATGCAGTCCAGCAGGTCGTTCACCCCGGCGCGAACGGCCGCGTACTGGCCCGCGAGCGACGGGGAGCCGGACAGCTCGGCGATGGTGAGGTGCAGGAGGGTGTCCAGGCGGCGGTACTCCGTGAGCGGCGCGTTGTGCGTGCGGGCCAGGGCCGTCCGTAGCCGGTCTATCTCCGCGCTGGTCAGGCCGTGTGCGGCGCACAGTCCCGCGGCGCCCACCTCCAGCACCTCGCGGAAGCGCAGCGTGTCCTCGACGTCGATGCCCTTCAGGCGGCGGCGCAGCTCGTCCTCGCCCGGGGTGGCCACGCGCGGGAGCACGAACGTGCCCCCGTACCGCCCGCGCCGTGCCTCGATCAGCCCCTGGTCCTGCAGCACCTTGAGCACCTCGCGCAGCGTCACCCGGCTGATGCCGAGCCGCTCCGCCAGTTCGCGTTCCGCCGGCAGCCGTTCGCCGCCCGGCACCAGGCCGAGCCGGACGACCTGGAGGATCTGCTCCAGCGCCTCCTCGAAGCCGTTGCCGGCCCGCACCGGCCGCAGTACGGACGCCAGCCGGTCGTCGGCCCAGGGAGTGCCCGGTTCCGCCCCTGTCTGCGACATGTGGACGTTGCCCCTTCCCAACTAATGGTTACGGGTAATACCTTATGGCTCCCGGATGGCTGAATGCCTCCGGGGTGGCCGAAGAAGCCCCTAGGAGGCTTTCCCGTGGCAGACCGCACACCCCCGCTCACCGTCGAGGAGCTGCACGCCCTCGTCGCGGCCGGTGAGATCGACACTGTCGTCCTGGCCTTCCCCGACATGCAAGGGCGCCTCCAGGGCAAGCGGTTCGCCGCGCGCTTCTTCCTCGACGAGGTCCTCGCCCACGGCACCGAGGGCTGCAACTACCTGCTCGCCGTCGACACCGAGATGAACACCGTCGACGGCTACGCGATGTCCTCCTGGGACCGCGGCTACGGCGACTTCGCCATGCACCCGGACCTGAGCACCCTGCGCCGGGTGCCGTGGAACGCGGGCACGGCGATGCTGATCGCCGACCTCGCCTGGAACGACGGCTCGCCGGTCGTCGCCGCGCCCCGCCAGATCCTGCGCCGCCAGCTGGAGCGCCTCGCCGAACTGGGCTACACGGCCAACGTGGGCACCGAGCTGGAGTTCATCGTCTTCAAGGACACCTACGAGCAGGCCTGGGACGCCGGCTACAAGGGCCTGACCCCGGCCAACCAGTACAACATCGACTACTCGGTCCTCGGCACCGGCCGCATCGAGCCCCTGCTGCGGCGCATCCGCAACGAGATGGAGGCCGCCGGGCTGACCGTCGAGTCCGCCAAGGGCGAGTGCAACCCCGGCCAGCACGAGATCGTGTTCAAGTACGACGAGGCCCTGGTCACCTGCGACCAGCACGCGGTCTACAAGACCGGCGCCAAGGAGATCGCCGCGCAGGAGGGCGTCTCGCTCACCTTCATGGCGAAGTACAACGAGCGCGAGGGCAACTCCTGTCACATCCACCTCTCCCTGGCGGACGCCGACGGCGGCAACGCCATGGCCGACGGTCAGGACATGTCGCAGGTCATGCGCCACTTCCTGGCCGGCCAGCTCGCCGCGCTCCGCGACTTCTCGCTGCTGTACGCGCCCAACATCAACTCGTACAAGCGGTTCCAGCCGGGCTCCTTCGCGCCCACCGCCGTGGCCTGGGGGTACGACAACCGGACCTGCGCGCTGCGGGTCGTCGGCCACGGCCGCTCGATGCGCTTCGAGAACCGGCTCCCCGGCGGCGACGTCAACCCGCACCTCGCCGTCTCCGGGCTGATCGCGGCCGGCCTGTACGGCATCGAGCAGAAGCTCGAACTGCCGGAGGTGTGCACGGGCAACGCGTACGCCGCCGGGTACGACCAGGTGCCGACCACCCTCCGCGAGGCCGCCGAGCTGTGGGAGAACAGCCCCATCGCCAAGGCCGCCTTCGGCGAGGAGGTCGTCGCGCACTACGCCAACATGGCCCGCGTCGAGCTGGCCGCCTTCGACGCCGCCGTGACCGACTGGGAGCTGCGCCGTTCCTTCGAACGTCTGTGAGCCACGGACCACGTCCATGAGCCCGCCGAGTACGTCCGTGAGTCACCGAGCACCTCGTGAGTCACCGAGCACCTCGTGAGTCACCGAGCACGCCCGTGACGCACCCGCTGTGAGAGGCCCTGTCTTGTCCGAGCAGTCCCTGCAGTCCCCGCAGTCCGTGCAGTACGAGCACCAGCTCCAGGTACTGAACCCCGCCACCGAGGAGGTCGTCGCCACGGTCCCGGCCGCCACGGCGGCGGACGTCGACGCCGCCGTCACCCTGGCGACGAAGGCCCAGCGGCAGTGGGCCGCCCTGGCCCCCGGCGACCGTGCCCGGCTGCTGCGCCGCTTCGCGGTGACCGTGGACGAGCACCTGGAGGAGCTGGCGCTGCTGGAGGTCCGGGAGGCCGGACACACCCTCGGCAACGCCCGCTGGGAGGCCGGCAACGTCCGCGACCTGCTCGACTACGCGGCGGGCGGCGTGGAGCGGCTCACCGGCCGGCAGATCCCGGTGGCCGGCGGTCTCGACGTCACCTTCCTCGAACCGCTCGGCGTCGTCGGGGTGATCGCCCCCTGGAACTTCCCCATGCCCATCGCGGCGTGGGGCGTCGCCCCCGCGCTCGCGGCCGGCAACGCGGTGCTCCTCAAGCCCGCCGAGACGACACCGCTCACCGCGCTGCGCCTCGCCGAACTGGCCCGCGAGGCGGGGCTCCCCGAGGGCCTGTTCCAGGTACTGCCCGGCCACGGCCGCGTCACCGGCAACGCCCTGGTCGAGCACCCCGGCGTCGCGAAGATCGTGTTCACCGGGTCGACGGCCGTGGGCAAGCAGGTGCTGGCGAAGGGCTCGGCCCTGCTCAAGCGCGTCACCCTCGAACTCGGCGGCAAGAGCCCCAACATCGTCTTCGCCGACTCCGACCTGGAGGCCGCCGCCGCGGCCGCCCCCATGGCCTTCCTCGACAACGCAGGACAGGACTGCTGCGCCCGCACCCGCATCCTCGTCCAGCGCTCCGCCTACGACCGTTTCCTCGACCTCCTCGCCCCCGGCATCGAGTCCGTCCGGGTCGGCGACCCGGCCGACGAGGCCACCCAGATGGGCCCGCTCATCTCCCGGGTCCAGCTGGACCGCGTCCGCGCGTACGTCGACCCGGACGCGCCCGGCATCCGCGGCAAGGTCCCCGAGGGCCCCGGCTTCTGGTTCCCGCCGACCGTCCTCACCGGCGTCGGGCCCGGCGCGCCGGTGGCCGCCGAGGAGGTCTTCGGTCCCGTCGCCGTCGTCCTCCCCTTCGAGGACGAGGCCGACGCGATCCGCCTCGCCAACGACACCCCCTACGGCCTCTCCGGCTCCATCTGGACCCGGGACGTCGGGCGCGCGCTGCGCGTCTCCCAGGCCGTCCGCGCGGGCAACCTGTCCGTCAACTCCCACTCCAGCGTCCGCTACTGGACCCCCTTCGGCGGCTTCAAGCAGTCCGGTATCGGCCGTGAACTCGGCCCGGACGCCCTGACCGCCTTCACCGAAACCAAGAACGTCTTCATCAGCACGGAGGGCTCCGCACAGTGACATCGGAAAACACCTGCCGCCGCCTGGTCGGCCGTACCGCCGTCATCACCGGTGCCGGCAGCGGCATCGGTCTCGCCACCGCGCGCCGCCTCGCCGCCGAGGGCGCGCACGTGGTCTGCGGCGACCTGGACGAGGCGCGCGGCAAGGCCGCCGCCGAGGAGGTCGGCGGACTCTTCGTCAAGGTCGACGTCACCGATGCCGAGCAGGTCGACGCGCTGTTCAAGGCGGCGTTCGACACCTACGGCAGCGTCGACATCGCCTTCAACAACGCGGGCATCTCGCCGCCCGACGACGACTCCATCCTGGAGACCGGACTGGAGGCGTGGAAGCGGGTCCAGGAGGTCAACCTCACCTCCGTGTACCTGTGCTGCAAGGCCGCGATCCCCTACATGCGCAGCCAGGGCAAGGGCTCGATCATCAACACCGCGTCCTTCGTGGCCCGCATGGGCGCCGCGACCTCCCAGATCTCGTACACGGCCTCCAAGGGCGGTGTGCTGGCCATGTCCCGGGAGCTGGGCGTGCAGTTCGCGCGCGAGGGCATCCGCGTCAACGCGCTCTGCCCGGGGCCGGTCAACACCCCGCTGCTGCAGGAGCTGTTCGCGAAGGACCCGGAGCGGGCCGCGCGCCGGCTCGTGCACATCCCGGTCGGCCGGTTCGCCGAGGCCACCGAGATCGCCGCCGCCGTGGCGTTCCTCGCCAGCGACGACTCGTCGTTCGTCAACGCCACCGACTTCCTGGTCGACGGCGGTATCTCGGGCGCGTACGTCACCCCGCTCTAGGCACCTTCCGGACGGCGCACCCCGGTGGCCGGACCACCGGATCGGCCGGTGTGATTAAAGTGCCGGGATGAGCAGTTCGCCGCCGCCCGGCTGGTACCGCGACCCGTCCTACCCGCTCACCGAACGCTGGTGGGACGGGACCGCGTGGACCGACCACCGGCGCCAGCCGGAGCAGTCCGCGCCGCCGGTGCTCCCGCCGGGGCCGCCCACACGCGCGGGCCTCGGCCGCACCAGGGCCGTGGCGCTGGCCGCCGCCGGTGCCGTCCTGGTCGCCGGGGCGGTCACGGGCGGCGTCCTCCTGCTCGGCGGCGACGGGGACGGCGGCCGGGAGACGAGGACCGCGCCGACCTCACCGGCCTCCGGCCCCGACGGCGACGACAGCCCCACCCCGACGAAGCCCGCCACCGCGTCCCCCACCGGCGCCCCGGACGTCGTCACCGACGACCTCAACGGCATCACGTTCCCCGTCCCCGACGGCTGGGAGAACGGCGACGGATCGGCCGAGGACGACGCGGTCCTGGTCACGGACGACGGCATCTACGACTGTCCCGGCGACAACGGCCTGTGCCGGCACGGCACGGTCGTCTCGCGGACCGTCACCGGCAGCGCCGAGACCTCCCCGAAGATCCTTGCCGAGAACGACATCGAGGACGCGGCCGACGACGCCTACGACCGCGACGAACTCGACCGGCGCCCCTACGACGGCATCACCGGCCACGAGGTCGTCGGCTCCGGCTCGGTCGCCGTCGCGGGCCGCGCCGGCTACTACGTGCGCTGGCGCGTCACGACCGGGGCCGGACCCGGCGGCTACGTCCAGTCCCTCGTCTTCCCCTCCAGCAGCGGCTCCGAGGCCCCGGTCCTCGTCCGGTTCGCCCTCGACGCGGGCGACGACGGCCCACCGCTCGACGACATCGACGAGATCGTCGAGGGCATCCGCGCGGTGGGCGACACGGACAAGGACAAGGACACGGACTCCAAGACGGGCGGGGGAGTGGGCAGCAGCCTCGGCCCCTCCTGAGACCGGGCGGCGCCCCCGCCGCCCCCGGCTACAGGAACGTGTGGCCCTCGCCGCGGTACGTCGGCACGGCCGCCGTCACCTCGTCGCCCTCGACCAGGTGCAGCACGTCGAACCGCTCGCACAGTTCGCCGGCCTTGGCGTGCCGGAACCACACCTTGTCGCCGAGCAGCAGATCGTCGGCGGGCGCCCCCAGCAGCGGGGTCTGCACCTCGCCGGGACCCTCCTGCGGGTCGTACTTCAGCCCCTCGGGCAGATACGGCACGGGGAGCCGGTCGGGGCCCGGCGCGCCGGAGGCCGGGTAGCCGCCGCCCAGGACCGTCACGACCCCGACACCAGGACGCCGTACGACGGGCATCGCGAACAGCGCGGCCGGACGCCCGCTGAACGAGGTGTAGTTGTCGAAGAGACGCGGCACGTAGAGCCCCGAGCCGGCGCCGATCTCGGTGACCGAGTCCTCCGCCGCCGTGTGCTGCACACTGCCCGTGCCGCCGCCGTTCACGAACTCCAGGTCCGGGGCCACCCGCCGTACCGCACGCACCACTTCGGCCCGCCGCGCGGCCAGCTCCTTCTTCGCGGTGGCCTGCATCATCCGGATGGCCCGCGACCGCAGCGGCCGCCCCGCCACCGCGTCACCCACACCGGCGATATGGCCCTCGTACGCCATGATCCCGACCAGCTTGAACCCCGGGCGCTCGGCGACCGCGCGGGCCATGTCGGCCACCTGCGCGGGGGAGTGCAGCGGGGAGCGCCGCGCCCCGACCCGCACCCGGCCGCCGAGCAGCTTCAGCGAGGTGTCCAACTCCAGGCAGACGCGCACGACTTCGGTGCCGCCTCGCCGGGAGTTGTCGATCAGCTGGAGCTGGGCGGGGTCGTCGACCATGACGGTGACGGCGGCGGCCAGCTTGGGGTCGCCCGCCAGTTCGGCGAAGGCCTCGTGATCGGCCGACGGGTAGGCGAGGAGCACGTCCTCGAATCCGGAGCGGGCCAGCCACAGCGACTCGGCGAGGGTGAACGACATGATGCCCTCGAAGCCGTCACGGGCCAGGACCCTCTCCAGGAGGGCCCGGCAGCGAACGGACTTGCTCGCGACGCGGATCGGCTTGCCGCCGGCCCTGCGCAGGAGGTCGTCGGCGTTCGCGTCGAAGGCGTCCAGGTCGACGATCGCCAGAGGGGCGTCGAGATGAGCTGTGGCCCGGTCGTACCGGGCCCGGTCGGCGGCGCGCGCAGTCATGCACGAAGCCTGCCAGACATGATTACCGCAGGGTAGGGGGACGTTCCGGGCAGAAGCCGCGGGCCGACGGACTGGTTCCCGTTCGACGGGGGCCAACCCGTAGAGTGACGCGCACGCAGGGACCGCCTCGACGGGGATGCCGATCCGCTGCCGCGGGTATGGCTTGCCCGTGGTGACGGGGACCGTCGGCGGGCGCGTCCCGGGTACGCGTGACGACCGCTCCCCACGGGCGGTCGGACGCCCGGACGGCCTCCGGGTCGCACGGGACGAGGAAACGGGGGGTGCATGAGCACGGAAGCACGTCGTGCCTCCCTCCCCCCACGCCCACCGGTCCCGCCCCGCCCCTCCATACCGCCGGACCACGAGCCCACGGTCATGCCGCCGGCCGCACCACCGGGCACTCCGCCTCGGCCCCCGTCGAGCGGGACCGGGTCTCAGAGCGAGTCGGCGGACACGTGCCCGCCGCCCCCGGGCTCCGCCGCCTCGACCACCCCTCCGCAGGGCGCGACCACGCGTCCGTCCGCCCCGGGCACGCGTCCGTCCGGGCCGGGTGCGTCCGGTCCGGGCTCCCTGTTCGGCTCCGGCCCGGCAGGCGGCTCCCCGGCCCCTCCGCCGCGCCCGGACCGCGCGCCGTCGGCCGGGAACGGCCCGACCGTGCCGCGCCACCCGCAGCGGCCGCCCTTCACGCCCGCACCCGCGCGGCCCGGCACTCCGCCCCGCCCGTCCTCGGCGCCCGCGTCGACGCCGGACGGGCTCCGGAACGTACTACGGCACCCCGGCACGGCCGATGCGCCGAGCACCCCGGACAGCGGCCGGAGTTCCACCGGCGGACCCGCACCTTCCCGTCCGCACGGCTCCGACCCGACGGCCCGTCAGGGCGGCCTGCCGCGAGGCTCCCGGCCGACAGCCGGACAGAACCCGGTACGCGGCTCCGGCGCGGCGGCGGGACCCGACCCCGTACGCGGGCCGGGCGAGGCGGTGGCGGACCCGGCTCCCGCGCGGGCTGCCGGCCAGGCCATGACCGGTCGCACCTCGGCGCCTGACTCCGCCGCCCCGCCGGGCGGCCGGCGCCCCACCCGTGCTTCCGCCGCGGACGACGGCACCGCCCCGCAGCGTGGCGAGCACCCGCGCTTCTCCGACTTCCGGCGCACCGCCGGCCAGCACGGCGGCACCCCGGCCACCCCACCGCCCCCGGCCGCCTCCGCCCGTTTCCCGGACGCCCCGCCGCCGGCCCGGACCCGGTTCCTGAACGCTCCCTCGACGGCTCCGACACGCTTCCCGGACGCCCCGCCCGTGGCCTCGGCCCGCTTCCCGGACGACCCCCCGGCCGCCGGCCGCCGGGAGGACACACCACCCCCGGCCTCGGCCCGCTTCCCCGACGGCCCGCCGTCGACACGAGACACCACCCGACGAGACACCACCCGACGGGACACCACTCGGCGGACGGCTCCCGCGGGGCCCTCCGATTCCGCGCCGTTCCCGGGACCCGCCCGCCCCTCCGGCCCCGCACCGTCCCCGGGTGCCGCACGGCCCACCGGCCGGCGGCCCGCCGACCCGGCCCCGGCCGCCGACGGCGCCCCCGCCCGTTCACCCCGCCCTTCCCGCGCTCCCGCCGACGGTGCGCCGCCCCGCTCCTCCGGTCCGACCTCCTCCGGCACGGGCGGTGCCCGGCCGTCCGGCGCCCCCGCCGGCGAGGCATCGCCGCGCCCCTTCGGCGGCGCGCCCGCCCGGCCCGCGGCCTCTTTCACCGACGGCGCGCCCCCGCGCCCCTCCAGCCCGTCGTCCTCCGCCGGCCGTCCGACCCGCCCCTCGGCCCCCTCCGTGGACGGCCGTCCGACCCGCCCCTCCGACTCCACCCCCGGCGGCACGTCGACCCGCCCGGCCGGACAGCCCCAGAAGCCGGCACCCCGCAACGCCGGGACGGCATCCGCTGGTGCCGTCCCGCTCTCCGGTCCCCCCGCTCCCGCCGCGCCGCCCCTGCGCCGCCCTCCGCCCGAGGCGCGGGGCCCCGAGGGCACCCCGCACCCGCGGCCGCTCACACCCGAGCGTCCCGGCACCTGGCAGCCTCCGTCGGGCGCGTCCCGGCGCTCCGCCGAAGCCCTCGACGGCGTCATCGGCGCGTCTGCCGGACGCCCCTTCGTGACGTTCGCGCAACCCGACACCTCGGCGTGGACCCATCCGGAGCCGTACGGCGCCCGGAGCCGCAAGCCCCGGCCCACCAAGGCGCGGGCGGCTGCCGTGGCCCTGTGCGTGGTGCTCGGCGTCGGCCTCATCGGAGGCGCGGCGGCCGGGAGCTGGCTCACCGGCGACCCCGGGGCCGACGGCTCCCGTGACACCTTCGCGATGGCCGGGCAGCTGTGGCACGGCGTACCCGTCGACGAGCTGTTCCCGCCCACCGTGCGGGGCGAGGGTGCCGGGCCCGGTGGCACCGACCGCACCTGGACCCGGATCGCCGTCTCGCCCGACAGCGGTTGCGCGGACGCCTTCGACCCGCTGCTGCGCAAGGTCCTCGCCCCCGCCGGCTGTCTGCGGCTGCTGCGCGCCACCTACACCGACGCGACCCGCAGCAACGTCACCACCGTCGGCCTGATGTTCACCAAGTCCGACGCCGCCGCCATGACCGCGCTCAGGAACCGCTTCGCGAAGGACGGACTCGACCGCCGCACCGACCTCATGCCGCGGCCGTACGCGGCCGAGGACACCGTCGCGGCCGGTTTCGGCGACGACCAACGGGCCTCCTGGACGATCTCCGTCCTCACCGACGTCCCCGTCGTCGTCTACGCCGTCTCGGGCTTCGCCGACGGCCGTACCGTCACCGAACCACAGCCGGCCGAGGACGCGATGAAGGCCGGCGCCACCACCGCCCCCGCCCAGTCCGGTCTCGGCCACGAGGCGAAGGGCCTCGCCGACCGCATCGAACGCGGTCTGCGCCGGACCGCCGCGTCCGCCACGGAGCAGCCTTCATGAACACCGGCGAACCCGGGACCGCCAGGACCACCGTCACGGCGCAGGACACCGTCCACCCGCACCCCGCCCGCCGGGCCCGGCGCCCGCGCCTCGGCCTGCTCAGCCTCCCCCTCGCCGCCTCCCTCGCCCTCCTGCCGTCCACCGCCGCGCACGCCGACGGCATCCGGGACCAGCAGTGGGCGCTGGAGGCGATGCACACCCAGGAGGCATGGCGTACGACGAAGGGAGCGGGCATCACCGTCGCGGTGCTCGACACCGGCGTCGACGACGAGCATCCGGACCTGGCCGGCAACATCCTGCCGACGAAGGACATGGTCGGCTTCGGCGCCTCGCGCGGCGACCGCCCGTGGGCCCGGCACGGCACCGCCATGGCCGGGATCATCGCCGGACACGGACACGGGGTGAACAACGCCGACGGCGTCCTCGGCATCGCTCCCGAGGCGAAGATCCTCCCCGTCCGCGTCATCCTGGAGGACAAGGACCCGGCCCGCTCCAAGGCCCGCAGCACCCGTGGCAACGCCCTCGCCGAAGGCATCCGCTGGGCCGCCGACCAGGACGTCGACGTCATCAACCTCTCCCTCGGCGACGACTCCGAGTCCGCCCACCCGGAACCCTCCGAGGACGCCGCCGTCCAGTACGCGCTGGCGAAGGGCTCGATCGTCGTGGCCTCGGCCGGCAACGGCGGCGCGAAGGGCGACCACATCTCCTACCCGGCCGCCTACCCGGGGGTGATCGCCGTGACCGCCGTCGACGAGGACGGCGACCGCGCCCCCTTCTCCACCCGCCGCTGGTACGCCACCGTCAGCGCCCCCGGCGTCGACGTCGTCATCGCCGACCCGGACCGCAAGTACTACGAGGGCTGGGGCACCAGCGCCGCCGCGGCCTTCGTCTCCGGTGCCGCCGCCCTCATCAAGGCGGCCCACCCGAGCCTGACCCCCGCCCAGGTCAAACGCCTCCTGGAGGACACCGCCCGGGAGGCCCCCGTCGGCGGCCGCGACGACTCGCGCGGCTTCGGCTTCGTCGACCCGGCGGCAGCCATCCGGGAGGGCGCCGCTCTCACCTCCGACGACCTCAAGACCGCCTCCTACGGCGGCAAGTACTTCGGCTCCGGACCGGACCCGGTGGAGAAGGAGGAGCCGACCGCCGGCTGGGCCGCTCCCGTCGCGGGCGGACTCGGAGTGTTCCTGCTGGTCACCGCCGTGATGGTGTGGCGGGGACGCGGTCGCGGCCGGCCCGACGAGTACGTGGTCTGACACCGGAGCGCCTACGAGGTGCCCGCCGCACCCGCCCCGCCCGTCGCGCCCTCTCCGAACACCGAGACGGCCGCCCGCGCCGCCGCCTCCACCAGCGAGATCCCCTTCGCCTTCGTCGTGTTGCCGTTCGACACCACCGCGACCAGGCAGGCCCGCCCCTCCACCGTCACCCGGCCGATGCTGTCGATGACCCACAGCCCGGTGGCGGTACGGGGCAGCCAGCCGTTCTTCAGGGCGAACCCGGACCCCTCGGCCCCGCCCGTCGCCGCCGCCGAGACGCCCCAGTCCTGTCCCCGGGCGATGTGCCCCATCAGTTCCTGGACGTACGCCCGCGAGGCCGCGCTCAGCTCGGACGTGTCGTCGTCGCCGAACACCTGCCGGAGCAGGGTGAGCTGGTCGGCCGCCGTCGTCCGGGTCAGACCCCAGTACAGACCGTCGCCGCCCTCGGTGTCCGTCAGCCCGAACCGCTCGTTCGCGGCGTCGAGGCCGTCCGCCTGCCCGATCGCCTTCCACAGGGCCGTCGCGGACGCGTTGTCGCTGTCCTGGATCATCGCGGAGGCGTACGTCCGCTCCTGCGCGGTGAGCTGCCGGTCCGCGTCCTGCGCCCGCAGCAGCAGGGCGGCCAGAATGTCCGTCTTGACGATGCTCGCGGTCTCGAAGCGTGCGTCCCCGTACCGGGCCGACTCCCCGGACGCCATGTCCAGGACCGCCACGGACACGGCCGCCCCGTCCTCGACGGTCACCTCCGCCAGCGCCGTCGCGAGCAGCGCGTCGTGGTCCACCGCGGGCGCCGCCACAGGTTCCACCGAAGCCTCCTCAGCGACCATGTCCGCCTCCGGCGCGGTGGAGGCCGAGGCCGTCGGCGTCACCGGCGACGACGCCGACGACGATACGGCGGAACCCGCGCCGTCCAGCGCCCGGGCCCTCATGTACACCGACCCGGCGGCCGTGCCGCCGACCAGGACGAGGACGGCGAGCGCGAGGTGGGGGAGTGGACGGCGCGCGGCAGGGCGGGCGCGGCGACGGGCTCTGGACGACGGCATGCCGCGATGGTGCTGCGCCGCGCTGTGCGTGTGGTGAGGCGGTTGTTAAATCCCGGTCAGGGACGGCTGAGGAAACCGTGAGGAAGGTGACCGTCACGTTTCCGGCCTGCCGGACGCCCGGGGGACCTGCCCCGATAGGGTCGACGACCGTGGCGAACAAGAACATCCCCGACCCCGGCTTCTCCGACGACGACGGTTCCGCGGACCCCCGGCTGAGCGCCGCGCTCGCCGCCTGGTCCGAGGACCGGACGGCCGTGGGCCCCGTCCTCGAAGCCCTCGGGGGAGCCCGGCTGCTCGTGCCCGTCGTGGCCGTGCTCGGCGAGGTCGAGGTGGACGAGAACGGGCTGCGCCGGGAGAAGACCAGCGACATGGCCGTCCCCACCCTGAAGGCCGGCGGCCGCACCGCCCTGCCGGCCTTCACCTCCACCGACTCCCTGGCCCGCTGGGACCCCGCGGCCCGGCCCGTCGCCGTACCCCTGCACCAGGCCCTGCGGGCCGCCGCGCACGAGAAGGCCGACACGATCGTCCTCGACCTCGCGGGTCCCGTCACCTACGAACTGACCGGTCCCGCCCTGCTCGCGCTGGCCGAGGGGCGCACCACCACCGACCCGCTCGCCGACCCCGCCGTCCGGGACGCCGTACGGTCCGCCGTCGCCGCCGAGCCGGCCGTGCTCCGTGCCCACCTCGGTCCCGGACAGGCCGACGGCACCCTCGCCCTCGTCCTCGACCCGTCCGCGGACCCGGCCGAGGCCGCGCGGTCCGTCGCGGGCCGCCTCGCCGCCGACGAGACACTGCGGGCCCGCCTGGTCCGCGGCCTCGACCTGGCCCTGCTGCCGGCCGGGGCGACACCACCGGGCGAGCCCCTGTACGTGCGGGAGTAGCAGGCGGGTGCGAGCGCCGCCGTCAGCCGCGGGCGCGGGTACCGGCCGCCAGGTGGGCGGCAAGGGTCCTAGCCGTAGACCGGGCCCGTGTACTTCTCGCCCGGCCCCTGGCCCGGCTCGTCCGGTACGACCGACGCCTCGCGGAACGCCAGCTGCAGCGACTTCAGACCGTCGCGCAGCGGCGCCGCGTGGAAGGAGCTGATCTCGGTCGTGGACGCGTCGAGCAGGCCGGCGAGGGCGGTGACCAGCTTGCGGGCCTCGTCCAGGTCCTTGTACTTGTCGCCCTCCTCCGTCAGACCGAGCTTCACCGCGGCGGCGCTCATCAGGTTGACGGCGACCGTCACGATCACCTCGACCGCGGGGACCTCGGCGATGTCGCGGGTCATCGAGTCGAAGTCGGGGTTCTCAGGAGGGGTCTCACTCATGCCCCACACGATAGGCCCCGGCGCGTACGCCCCGACCTGCGGGAGGCGGCCGCAGCTCGATTGGCACGCCGGGTTTGAACCCGGTATGGTTGTGTCAAAGACCGGCTGGACACCTGTGTGCCCGGCCCGCAAGTGGAGGCTCCGAACTCCCACCTGACCGCCCTCCGGGACGGCAGGTCACCCGGTCAGACGGCCCCCACCGTTCCGTACGGACGGTGGAGTCGTCCGATATTGCGCCCCGCGGGACACCGCGGCGGTGCTCCGGCAGTACATGGAGCCCCGCCTGTGTCCTGTCCGGGGCATTTTTCATGGGTCCCGACGGTTGGTCCTGATGTCAACCAGACATGACGCGGCGGTCCGCCAGACCGTCGTGTGGTGCTACCGAGGAGGATCCATCAGCGCCGAGCCCCGCATCAACGACCGGATTCGCGTTCCCGAGGTGCGACTTGTCGGTCCCAGCGGCGAGCAGGTCGGAATTGTTCCGCTTGCCAAGGCCCTGGAGCTTGCGCAGGAGTACGACCTCGACCTGGTCGAGGTGGCCGCGAACGCCCGTCCGCCGGTCTGCAAGCTCATGGACTACGGGAAGTTCAAGTACGAGTCGGCCATGAAGGCCCGTGAGGCGCGCAAGAACCAGGCGCACACGGTCATCAAGGAGATGAAGCTCCGGCCGAAGATCGACCCGCACGACTACGACACCAAAAAGGGTCACGTCGTCCGGTTCCTCAAGCAGGGCGACAAGGTCAAGATCACGATCATGTTCCGTGGTCGCGAGCAGTCCCGGCCCGAGCTGGGCTACCGACTGCTGCAGCGGCTCGCCTCGGACGTCGAGGAGCTCGGGTTCGTCGAGTCGAACCCGAAGCAGGACGGCCGAAACATGATCATGGTTCTCGGTCCGCACAAGAAGAAGACCGAGGCGATGGCCGAGGCCCGTCAGGCGCAGGAAGCCCGGAAGGCGGAAGCGAAGGCCAACCCTGGCAAGTCGCAGAACGCCGCCGAGCAGACCGACGCCGGACAGTCCGACGTGGAACACGTCGAGACGGCTCCGGCCGAGGAGCCTGCGGAGGCGTAAGTCCCCGGGACGCGAGTCCGGGGGAAGCCCCTGGACACCCGTCCAGGGTGTCAACCGAAAGAAATGACGTTCCGTCGTGCCCGGTTTCGCGACCGGGCACCGGAGCGCCACTGACGAGGAGAGAACGGCGCTATGCCGAAGAACAAGTCGCACAGCGGTGCCAGCAAGCGATTCAAGATCACCGGCTCCGGCAAGGTGCTCCGTGAGCGCGCCGGCAAGCGCCACCTGCTCGAGCACAAGTCGTCCCGCGTGACGCGCCGCCTCACCGGCACCGCCGAGATGGCCCCGGGCGACGCCGCGAAGATCAAGAAGCTTCTCGGCAAGTGACGCGGCGGCGCCTGACCGGCTGACCGGCCGGTCGCAGCGCGCCGTACGTACGTCAGAACCGGGACCCCATCGATTTCGGGTCGTGTGACGACAACCACGGCCCCGCTACAAGGAGTAAAAAGTGGCACGCGTCAAGCGGGCAGTCAACGCCCACAAGAAGCGCCGGGCGATCCTCGAGGCGGCCTCCGGCTACCGCGGTCAGCGTTCGCGCCTGTACCGCAAGGCCAAGGAGCAGGTCACCCACTCGCTGGTCTACAACTACAACGACCGCAAGAAGCGCAAGGGCGACTTCCGTCAGCTGTGGATCCAGCGCATCAACGCTGCGGCCCGCCAGAACGGCATGACGTACAACCGCCTCATCCAGGGTCTGAAGGCCGCGAACATCGAGGTCGACCGCAAGATCCTCGCCGAGCTGGCCGTCAACGACGCCACGGCGTTCTCGGCGCTGGTCGAGGTCGCGCAGAAGGCGCTGCCGGCGGACGTGAACGCGCCCAAGGCGGCGTGACGCCGGCGCTGGCCTGACCGCGTTTGTGTGACCCGGACCCGCAGGTGCTTGCCGCCTGCGGGTCCGGGTGTTTGGTGGGTGCGTTGTCGGGTGCGGGTGGGTGGGGGCTGGTCGCGCAGTTCCCCCCGCCCCTGAAAATCAGGGGCTGGGCCGCCAGCCTTTAAGCCCCGCCGCC
>NZ_JBHVDD010000083.1:0-45280 GCF_042802995.1 Streptomyces sp. NPDC057438 | reverse complement strand
TACGAGCGCAAGGCCGAACACTTCCTGGCCTTCACCGCCATCGCCTGCACCCTCATTTGCTACCGCCGACTCACCAAATGAGACGACGTCTAAGAACACCATCAGTAAGAAGACCAACAAGCAGAAGACCAGACCCCTCCGTCCGTGCGGCGAAGCGCCGCCGGCACGTGGACGGACGGACCAGCCGAACACGCCGGCATCCCTGCCGACCGTGCCCGCGGCGGATGAGATGCACCCAGGGATCCAGCTGCTGCTCGAACTCGCGGCGGCCAGGCCCGAACTGCTGCTGACCGGGCAGGCGCTGACCGATCAAGGCCGCGTCGTGACGGTGATGCTGGAGTCCGGCTGGAGCCGCGAGCAACTGCTTCACGTCATCGCCGCCCGGCCCCTGCCCCACCCAGTGCGGACCACGGTCGGCGCGATCATCGCTGCCCGCCTTCGAGCCGCCCAGGCCTACCCCCCGCCCGCCATCGCGGCCGACCACCACGACGAGCCCACGGGGGACGACTCGCCGCCGCGTCCGAGCAGCTCCTCGGCCTCGCGCTCCGTGAGTGAGGCCCTCACCTACCGCGCCCTCGTCGAATGCGCCGGCTGCGGCGTGCCCGGCACCGCCCCCGGCGAGGACCTCTGCCCGGCCTGCCTCGGCTGGCCGCCGTGCCGCACCTGCCCGGGGCCCACTCCCCGGCGCGCCCACCCCGACGGCGAAGGCCGCTGCACGACCTGCACGTCCGCCCTGGCCGCAATCACCGACCTTCTGGAGGAGAGCACCTGATGACGCACACGCTCCACACACCGCCCCAGAGGCAACACCGGCAGCCGCTGCGGCCCTTCGCCGGGCTTCCCCACCGGTGGGAAGAAGAACGATCCCGCGCGCTGGACACCGGACACATCTACCGCGAGACCGTCTGCACCATCTCCTGCGAGCCAGTCCTCGTCCACGAACGCACCGGGTGGGGATGGCTCACCTGGACCGTGCCCGCAGACGGCTCGCTGCCCGAGCGGCCTCACCGAGTGGGCGTGCTCCCTCCGGACGCGACACTGACCCAGCGGCTGGCCGTGCGCTGGCTGACCCGGCGGCCCGCCCACCACATCGCCCTGACCACGGCGAGCCACGCGTCCGTACGGCTGTCCACGGCCGCCGTCGCGGCCGTCAGCCTGTTCGCCGCCCTGCTCGCCATGAGCCTGGGCGTGGCCGCCGACGTCGTGCTGCCGGCGGCGCTGCTCGCCCCACTGCTCACCGAGCACCTGCCCGGCCGACTCGACCACCGGGCATACGGACACGTCCGCAGCGTCGAGGACGGTGCTGCCAGCCACTACCTCCACCGCCTCGCCTCCCTGCACACCCACCTCGTCCAGGCCGCCGCCGACAACGACCACCACGAACTACACCGCTCGGCGGAGATCGGCCAGAACCTGCTCTGGGACGCCGCAGGACTGCTCCAGTCCACCGACACCCGCTCCGCCTCCGCCGAACTCATCGACCGTGAACGGCTGATGGTCCGCCTCGCCGACCACGCGGACCAGGCCCTCAAACGCACGCGCACCCAGGCCTGCTCCCACGCAGCAGACGCGCCCAGCCGACCGGCTCGCCCTTTGGGGCCATACCCGCCCGGCACCGCTCGCCCGGCACGGCCAGGACCTCGACGACCGCCAAGCACCGCACCGCTGAAGGGATACCGCCCCATGCCCCAGCCCCAGACCGACAACGCGGACCCCACCGCAGACGTCTACCTGCTCTTCGCGCACGAGCCGTACTACCCCGGCCCCGGCAGCCGGGAGGTCAACACCACCGTCGTCGCCGCCGGCTCGCTGCTCCACCGCCGGGTGCGCCAGCCCGACGGCGCCCGGATCCACGCCCTTCTCACCCACCGCCGGCCGGCGGGAGAGATCGTCCCGCTGGCCACCCTCACCCACGAGGTGGACGGCGGCGACGGCTGGCCGAGGGTCGGCGACTGGCAGCGTGTCACCACCGACCTGGTACGCCTCGTCCGCACGGACGGCTGCGACGCCCTGAGCCTGGGCCTGCCGGACATCGCGCGCGCCCTGATGTGCACCGGACCCCACGGCCACGTCCGCACGCTCAATCCCGCGTCCGGCGAACGCGTCGACCACGGACCGACGCAGCGCGACGAAGTCCTGACCCAGATCGACGCCGTCCTCACCAGCCTGGTGGCCGAGCGCGACCTGTGGCCCGGAGACAACCTGCTGCCCGCCCTGACCGACGACGAAGCCCGCTGATGTTCGGCTACGAACCGCGCGCCGTGTGGGCCGACCTTCGCCGACTGCTCCACCGACAGACGACCACCGACTCCGCACACGCGGGCCGACCGCGAACCGTGCAGACGCACCCCCTGGAGGGAACCATGGCTGACCAGCCGCACCACACCCATCACCCGGCCGACCCCACTCCGCCGCCCTACGCACAGTTCCGCCCGTACCCGGGACCGGCATACGGGTACGCCATGCCGTTCGCACCGGCCACCGAGCCGGCCGGGCTGGCCGGGCTCGGAGCGCGCTTCGGCGCCCGGCTGCTCGACGTGATCCTCTGGTACGCCCTCTACTTCATCCCGGCCATCCCGGTCATGACGTGGATCGACGGGGGTGGCGGAACCACCGCGCGAACGGTGTTGCTTGCCTGGCTCGCCGTCTCCTTCGTCCTCTACTTCCCCTTCGCCGTCTGGAAGTTCGGCGCGACCCTGGGCAAGCGGGTGTGCGGGGTACGGATCGTGCGCCGGGAAACGGCTCACCCGGTGGGATTCTGGCGCGCACTCGGCCGGGAGCTGTTCTGGCTGATCGCGTTCATCATCCCGGTCCTCAGCCTGCTCAACCCCCTGTGGTGCTGCTGGGACAAGCCCTACCGGCAGTGCCTCCACGACAAGACCGCCGACACCATGGTCACAAACTCATCCGGACGTACGGAATGAGGCGGCTCCGAGTTCCGGCTCCTCACTGCTGCACCGCCCCGGCAACGGGCGGCCCGGCCGGGCGCGGCGGAGGCACGATCACCACATGACAACCGGCTTTCGAACACCCTCATTCGCTCACGGGAGTCCTCCCCGTGGTTGGATTCGCGGGCGTCGGATCATTCACGACGGGAAACGAGGAACGGGGACCATGCGAAGGACGCTTCAGGGCGCGGCCGCGCTCGCCACGGCCGTACTGCTGCTCACCGGATGCGGCAGCGACAGCGATTCCGCCGACGCCGGCGCGGAGGGTGACAAGGCCTCGGCGTCGCCGAGCACACCGCCGAAGAAGGAATCGGGCCAAGCCCATGAGGTCACCCTGCAAGTCAGCGGTGAGGGGACGACACGGGTCATGTACCACGCGGCGACCGACGGGTTCGAGGACCAGACGCTGCCGTGGACGAAGACGGAGACGGTCGAACTCACCGAAGCCCACCAGGAGGTGGGGTACCTGGTCTCCGTGATCCCGGGCACGGTGACCGACGCCGACGGACTGCTGCAGTTCGCACCGTGCGTGATCAAGGTGGACGGCAAGCAGGTCGCGGACAACAACGGCGGCAAGAGCACCAAGGGCTGCAGCTACACAATCAAGTAGCCGACCGGAGGGCGCCCGGCCGTCCCACAGCCCGCCGCTCACGGCCTGCAACACCACCTGATGCACGCGGCGCGGCGCCCCAGGAAATTACCTGGGGCGCCGCACGTTTTGCTGACTGCCGTGCACGAGACACGCTCACCTGAACGGTGCCATCACGGCGGCATGATTTTCATGGTTTCCAGCGCCGCCCAGGTGGCGACGGTGACGGGGACGGCGTTGCCGACCTGAGACTTGATCTCGGATGGCTTTCCGGCGAAGCGATGGCGTTCGGGGAAGCCCTGGGCGCTGGCGTTCTCCTCGACCGTCAGCGACCGGTATTCGCAGTCGTCGACGAGGAGGCTCTCGGTGGGGCGTACGAAGTAGTGGTGGGCGCCGCCCTGGGCGGTGATGGTGCCGATCGGGTCGTCGAGCGAGGACGCGGTGCAATGGTTTCGCAGGGTGACGATGAACGGCTGACCGCTGTACGTCGCGATGCCGGCCGCGACCCGGGCGCGGGTTGCCTTCCCGTACGCCTCGTTGCGGTCCTGGCGGCCGTCGCCGAACCGGTGCCCGCGCACGCTCTTGTTGATGACGCTGCCGATTCCGCGGGTCACCGGTTCGACGCGCTGGTGGCATCGCTCGGTGGGGCACACGTAGTAGTACGACGTTTTGGCCCTGGAGGTGCCGCTCCTCGCCATCCTGTGCAGGTACGAACCGATACGGCGTCCGCGGCCGCTGGTGTGGCCCGGCCAGAACTGGACGCCCTTGACCGGGCCGCACTCCCGGCAGATGGACTGCGGGCGGGGGCGCAGGTCGGGCACTTTGCCGATGTCCTTGCGGACCATCACCCACACGAGCCGGTCGCGGTACTGGGGGAGCGGGCCGAGGACGCCGTCAGGGGTCTCGACAGTTATGTGCGCGGAGTTGACGGACGTGAACTCCGGGTAGTAGCCGAGGGCGTCCCACACGTGCAACCAGGCGTTGAACAGAGGACGGTTTCCGGTGGCGAAGCGGGGCACGTTCTCGCCGGCGTAGACGAGGGGCTTGTGCACCTCGGTGTAGCGCACGGGTTCCCAGGCGGTGATGCGGGTCTGTTCCCAACAGGCGGACTCGTCGTTGTCGGTCGAGTCGGCGCTGAGCTCGACCTGGACACGGACCTGGCTGTTGCCGCCAGCAGGGGCGGATTCCCAGCAGATCGGCGAGCCGCCCAGGACATCGGCGTAGGGCAGGGTGCGCATGTCGATCGTCTGGATGGCGGCTTCGCGCACATAGATGTTGGGCCAGTTCAGGCGCGCCGTCGCCACGCTCGCCGCATCGTGGTTGGCACCGAACCGCGGGTCGAATCCGGCGTTGGCGAAGCCGCGCATGTCGCCGCAGCCTCCGTTGAACAGGAAACCGGTGGTGTACACGTCACGCCTCCTGGTCCGGCCCGGCAGACGCGCAGCCGTCGCAGCTGCCGGGCAGGGCGTCTGCCCCGGGTACGGGTCGGACGTAGCGGGCACGCTTGGCAGGCTTCTTCAGCGCGGCCTGGACGGCGTTCTCCAGAGCGTCGAACTCGGGTCCCTCGTCCTCGGTGACCACCCCCGGATCGGGTGCTCCGGGCCGGGCAGCTCGCTCGATCAACTCCGCCATGCTGGTGTTGGGGTTGAAGGGGACCCCGCGTACCCGCTCGACGAGCGCGTACAGCTCCGCCAGCCGCGGCCGGCGCCGCACGGCGAGCAGCAGGTCTCGCCGGTTGGCGAGGACACACAGCGAGCAGGAGCAGCGGCTGGAACCCTTCCAATCTCCCGCCCCGGGGTGGGAGTCGTAGCACCACTGGTGAGGAAGACCCTGCTCGTCTGTCCAGTCCTTGACCTCCTGGGTGGTCACCTGGTGGGCGGGGGACCACTCATGTACGACACGGGCCGTGTTGTCCGTCGTTGTCCGCAGCGCGGGCCGCTTCTTGCGGTCCGGGCTCTCGTCCGCCCTGATCCCCAGGACGTTCGCGCAGACCACCGGACGGCCGAGCTCCTTCTTGCGGGCCCGGACCATGGAGCTGAAAGCGCCGTAGATGAGACCGGTCTTCCAGTCGCTCCGGCAGGGGAGCACCCCCTTCCACGGCCAGTCACCGCGCTCGGCGATATAGGTCACAGGTCGTAGGGGACGCGCTCGCCCTGCAGCTCGTGGGTCCGGCGGACCTCGATGTGCCGCTCGGGAGGCACCCCCAGGGCCCGGCTGTGAAGGGCCGCCAGTTCGCTGCTGCCGGGGTAGCGGACGCCGTCGACGGTGACGGCGGGCCACTCCAGCGGGCCGAGACTGGCGTGGATGGTGTAGACCCGGTCTTCGACGCCGACGGCACGCGCGGCGTCCAGGGCCACGGCGGCGGCGCGGGGGCCGTCCTTCCCGCCGGAGAGATTGAGGATGTAGATGTCGACCTCGTCCGGGACGAGGTCCGGCATGAGGTCGGCTACCGGTTCGGTGGGGAACAGACCGAGCTGCAGATCGCGGCTCATGAGGACGTCTCCTTGCGAGCTGAGTTGGTGGCCTGTCGGCCGGGCGTTGCCGCGCCCGGCCGACAGAGTGAGGATCGAACTGGCGCCTCAGGCGTGGGGCTGCCGGGGCTTGTCCCGGAGGACGGGCCCACCGCCGTGCTTGCGGGCGCACTTGAGTACCGCGTCCGCCAGAGCCGCGGTGTTCGCGGCACGGGTCAGGCCCGGGCGGGAGCGATAGACCTCGGCGACGGCGTTGTTCGCGTCGCCCCACACGGCGAGCCAGCCGCCGAGTGCGCCGACCGCGTGCTGGGAGCCGGCCTCGCGCCCGTCGGCGGCCGCGGGGCTGATGGTGATCTCCGAGCCGTCGGCCAAGCGGACACGCAGACACGTCCCGGTGCGCCCGTGGACGGGGGCCCCGCACAGGCCTTCCGTTTCCAGCTGGCCCATGAGCGAGGCGGTGAAGTCGTCGGGCAGGTCGGCGAGCTGGATCTCACGGGTGAGGTGAGTGAGCGTGATGTCGAGGACCCGGAGGGTGGAGACGTCGACGTGGACGGCCTGGGCGCGGTCCTGGGTGCTGACGGTCCAGTTGTAGAAGCGGCGGACGTCGTCGCCGGTGCGCAGAACGGCCGGGCCGAACCCGGTCAGGGAACCGTCCTCACGAGCGCGGGTGAACCTGAAGAACCGCTTCACCTCGTGCGCGTCGGCCGGGAGACCCGGCAGCGGCGTTGGTTCGCCCTCGCCCGGCAGGTCCTCGAGGGTGGTGATCGTGCGGGCCTGAACGAGTGTGCGCTCGGTCAGTTCCATACGGGCCGTCGACGGCTTCGCGGTCCAGAAGTTGTACTGCTGGCGAACGGCCGATGCGTGCAGGCCGGTCGATAGGTGCGAGGACCCGTACGTGTCGTGGACAGCCACCGTCCAGTAAACGGTGCGCTGTTGGGGAATGAGAGGCAATGTGATCAAGGCTGCTCCTGAGTCGCTGGTGACCGTTCCAGGTTGCCGCCTGAAACGTAAAATCAATTATACACTCTTCCGGGGGTGGTGCAGCCCCCTTTAGGGAAGGCTGCGCAGGTCACAGCCCCGCTCACGCCGCGGCCGCGAGCCCGTGATCCTCCGGCTGGTTGCCGGGGGAACCGATCGGCGCGTACGTGGAACCGCGAGACCTGTGAGGCGCTGGGGTTGTGACTGGGCACGGTGTAGTCACTCGAACGAGGGACAGCGGTCGTGGGGCAAGGACGGCAAGCTCAACAGGACGCTGGACAGGCGAGAGTTGATGGATCGGGGCATTTGGCATGGATGATGAATACGGGCCCGAGGTTTTCTCCTACACGCGGGCAGAGGCCTTCGAGGACGGCACCTTCATCGAGGTCCCGCCCGCGGCGGCCTCGGCCGCTGGCATCGAGATGCCGCTGATCATCACTGCAGGCGCGCGGCAGGAATTCGTGGCAGGCAACGATGGTGGCGAGGCTGGGCGGCTGGGGACGGTGCTGTCCGCGGTGGCAAGGGCTGTCGAAGCCTCGCCCGCGGACGAGATCTGTTTCGTGGTGCCAGCCGGGGAATTGCCGTCCGGGCAGGAGCCCACTGGCGCCGACCGGCTCATCGCCATCACGGAGCCCGGCGATTCGGGCGAGCCCGTCATGACCTTGATGCTCCCCGACGAGATGTGACCGCGAGCTACCTGCCCAGCCTGCTTCCGTGTTCGGCGATCGTCCTGACGGCGGCCGTCGGGCGCCCGCCTGAGCCGGGAGGCAGCGCGGCGCAGCGTGTGGGAGCGAGGCACCCGGTGTTCGATCGTCGTATCGCGGATCGTGGGCAAGCGCTGTCGGCTACAGCGCGGGCAGGGGGTCGGCGGGGTCGTCGACGCCCAGGAGGAGCACGTGGTGCCCGACGGCCTCGGTGCTGCCGGCGGTGACCTTCTCGACGTCGAGGCGCAGCCGGATGCGCCCGGCGCCTTCGCCGTTGGCCGCGAGGTCGCGTTCCAGTTCGTCGTCGAGGCGGTCCGCCGCGGCCTCGGCCGCGGCGTAGTCGGCCAGGCCCCAGGCGAGGAGCCGGCGGGTGGCGGTGTCGCGGAGCTGATAGCTGGGCATGGGGGATCGTCCTCCGGCTGGTGGGAGCGTTCAGGTGGTGGGGTCGGTGAGCCGGCGGGCCGCGTTCACCGCGCGCGACCAGACGTCGGGGCTGCCGCCGTGCTCGCGGGCGAGGGAGGCGGCAAGCCCCCGGACGTCGCCGCGCTCGCGCAGGGCGGCCAGGGCGACGGCCGCCCGCCGGTCGGCTTCCGTGCGGGGCGGTGCGGTCGCCGGGCGGTGCTCGAGGGCGTTGCGCACGACCCACTCCCAGGACCTTTGCGGCCCCCCGTGCTGCACGCTGAGTTCCGCAGCCAGGCCCGGGCGGTAGCCGTCGCGCTCGATCGCCTCGGCGGCGAACCGCTCGGCGAGCTGCGTGGCGGTGAGCGGCTCACCGCCGGCGTGGGCGCTCAGCTCGGCCGCGAGGACCTCCTCGAGGGCGGAAGGCCGACCGACGGGCGCCTCGGGCTGCGGTCCCGGACGGCGGCCGGCCTTGCCGAGCTTCTCCCCGGTGCGCTTCTTGTCGAAGTCCTGCAGGTCGCCGACGCGGAAGGCCTGGATCATGCGGCCGGTGGGACCCTCGACCTCGCCGACGGAGTCCGGGAAGTAGCCGGGGTTCGCCTGCTGGTACTTGCGGATCGTCGAGGCCCCGGCGAAGCCCAGCAGCTCGGCGGCCTTGTTGATGGAGACGACGGTCTCCGGGGTGAGCTCGTGCAGCTCGGGGTCGGCCTTGAGGACCTTGCTCGCCTTCTCCTCCTGGAACCACGCGTAGAAGTCCCGGAACTGCTGCTCGTCGTAGAAGTCGGTCCCCTCGATCCGCTCCTTCTCCGGGTGACGGTGCTCCTTGGGCTGTTCGTCGCGCACCTTGTACCAGCGGGCCGCGGTCCCGACGCTGGCGCCGGTGAGCTCGCGGATCCAGTCGCGGTTCACCACGGCGCGGCCGCCGACGAGGCGACGCTGCGGGTTCAGGGCCTTGGTCATTGCACTCTCCGGTTCTGGCTGCGGCCCTATACTGAGGGCCTGCTCCTCTTTGTTCCTTCGGTGCTCACGCGCCGGCGGGCAAGTCGAGTTGGTGAAGGTGGTCGGCGGGACGTTCGGCCGGGGTTGCCGCCCTGGGTCGACACCCTCGTAAGAGGGTGCCTTCCGCCGCCCACCGCTTTTTGCCGCTGCGTTCGCATAATCAATATGACGCTCTTGGTGGGTGGCTGTCAATCTCGCCGGCCCACCCCCCGCCACGAATGTGCCCTCCATTCCCGTTCGAAGCGCGGCACCTGCTTGTCCCGGACGTGATGGGGAGCCGTCACCATCAGCTCCTCGACCGTCGGCAGCTCCGCCTCCCGGCGCCGGATCCACGTCCGCACCCGCCCGTAGCGCTCGTCGACCTCGACGGGGTAGCCGTGCCGCTCCGAGACGGTGCGCAGCCTCCGGCCCAGAGCGGAGGCGCGGCCCACGTGGACCTGCTCCACCGAGCGCATCGGCCGCCCGCGCCGGGTGGGGTCCGCCTTCGCGACCGGCAGGATCCTCCGCACGTGATACAGCGCCCACGGGCAGGTGAGCTCCTCCTCGAACGCGGCGAGGACGGGGCGGTCCGCGGGCCGGCCGGGGTCGAACTGCTCCAGCAGGCTGCGCCGGCCGAACAGCTTCGCCTGGGGGTTGAGGCTGACGGAGGTGTACTCCAGGCGCAGCACGCGTCCGGCGATCTCCGGGTGGGCGCGCATCCGGTCCAGGTGGTCAGCCATGGCGCCCATCGAGACCGGGAAACAGCAGAAGCTGCAGTAACTCTTTTCCCACCGCACGCCGAACCGCTCGTACAGGAACGCTTCGCACCGATCACGCCCCCACCCCCAGTCGATCAAGGGATACACGCCCTGGCGCAGCGGATTCTTGCTCGCCGCCTCGTCCCGACGACTGCGGACGGCCTCGTCGGCGTTGAACCCCATCACCTGCCGAAACGGCCGGTCGCCGATTCCCAGGGCGATCAGCGCGTCACCGACCTCGCCCTTGGCATGCAGGCTGCAGAGCCGAATGCCGCCCTGCTGGGGAACCGTGCCGCCCGCCTCGTACTCGTCCCACAGCGCCCAGGGCCCGCGGTCGATGATCCGCTCGGGCTGCCGGGAGTCGTCCATGACCGCGATCTCCAACGCACGGCTGGCACGGGCGACTTGAACGAGCCGGACCCGGTGCTCGCGAAGGAGCGGCAGCACGAACTCCTCGGCGTGGGCGCGGGTGGCCGGCCACTCGTCCCCGGTGAGCTGGTGCATGACCAGGGTGCGGGCCAGGTCGACTCCGTGAGCGGCCGGGTCCTCCAGTATCTTCACCAGGTACGCGGTCGAGTCGACCGCCAGTCCCCAGTTGATGACCAGCTCGATGCCCTCGAAGCCGAGGCCGGCTGCGGCGCGGGATGCGGCGTTCATGCGGCCGCACCCCCTTGGTCGGCCTTCGGGTACGGGTAGGAGGTGACGGCGAGGCGGCGGCCGGTGCGCGGTCCGATGTAGGCGGCGTAGCGGTGGTGGCCGCCGTGGTGTACGCCCTGCGCGCCGACGGTGTGCAGGGCCTCCTCCAGCCACGCCCGGCCGGGCTCGCCCGGGTCACGGGGGCGAGCGCCGAGGGCGACCAGGCGCCGCTCGACCCCGCTGCGGCCGCGCTCGTTGTTGCGGACCTTGGACATCGCGCGGTCGGAAGCGCGCGGGTTCGCAGAATCCCGGATGCGGACGGGCTGGAACCCGCACGGGACCTGCGGTTTCGGTGAGATCCGCGTACGAGTACTGCTTGCTTGAAGGGGCGCTCCCCCTCCTGCTGGTCTGATTCGCCTGTCAGCCGAAGCCGACGCCGCTTGTCTGGCAGCGGGTGGAGGTGAGTGCCGGGCGCGATGGGGGTGGGGAGCTAAGGCAAGGAGGAGACCGTGCGCATCGGGGACGTCGACATCGTTCCGATCTTGGTGAGCGTGGGTTCGATTGCGACGTCTCGGTGGGCCCGAGGACGGGGCGGCCTTCATCGCCTGGGCAAGAACGGTGGTGCTGGCGCTGGGCCGCGGTGGGCCAGGAGCACGCCGTTCTCCGCCAATGGGAGGAATTGCCAGTAGCTCGGGATTAGCCGTCGCCGCTGTGGTGGAACGCGTGACGAATCGGGCAAGAAATGGTAGGCGTCGATGCTGGTGTGGCAGTTCGCGCTCCTGGGGGCAATCGGAGGCTTCCTAGTCGAGGTCCTTTCGGTCTTCGGTTCGTTCGCAACCTGGCAGGCCGCCCGGCGCACACCAACAGGCAAGCTGAAGAGCAATCCTCCCAGGCTGTCCGTCTACATCGATGTCGCGGCCCACACTTGGATCGCACTGTTCCGGTCAGGCCTGGGTGCAGGAGCAGCTGCCTTGTTCGGAGCTGGCGGTCAGATTACCGGCACATTCGTCTCAGTCGCGTTGGGCTTCTCCGCACCGTCGGTGCTGGCGCAGCTCGGATCCATTCCCCAGGTGGCAGCTGCCATCACGGGTCAGTCTGCACCGGAATCTGAGTGAGAATTCGCGATGAAACGTGCCTCGCTCGTCCGCCGGGTCGCTGCTGGAATCCTCAACGTGCAGGTACAGCCCGCAACCGCCCCTCAGCCTTCTGACCTCGCCAACTGTTCCCTGGCACGCCGCGTCCTTGCAGGCCTCATTGGAGTGAGCCTTCCCGCTCGTCCTGTTCCGGCCGCTCCCCGTGGCTACAGGTATGCCGTTGTCAGAGCAAGTGTTGGAAGCGTAGGACCCGGCGCAACCGTTGAGGCTGGAGGGCTCGCCGTCGGGCGAGACATCCACATCGTGACGGGTGACCGGCGCCCTGGCATCGAGCACTACCGACACGTAGTCGAGGGCCTTCAGCTGACGAAGGGCCGGAGCCACCCTGAGACCCTACGCGCCCGTCTCAACCTCGCGGAAGCCCTACTCGCGGACCACTACCATTCCGAGGCGATGATGCACCTAGAGCAGCTTGTCGCCGACTCTGTGCCGGTGTGGGGTCCTGATCATCCCGACACGCTCCTCGCTCGCCACACCCTTGCCGTCGCCTACGGGCGGGTCGCACGAATCGAGGACGGCATCGAGGTCGAGGGGGACGTTCTGAATGACGCCGAGCGTGTGCTCGGTCCCGATCACCCGGACACCGTCCAGAGTCGTGCTGGGCTGGCGTGGCTACTGGTACAGCGGGGCCGTATCCGCATGCCCGGGGATGCAAGGGGTGCTTTGAGGGACGGGCTATCGGCCATCCGCATAGTCCACTCTCGGGTTGGGGCTCACCCCGAGCCGTTCCGGCCCGTGTTGCGGCAGGCGTACCTGCTCGCTGCCGACGCCGCCGACCACAACCGCTGGCCTGAGCTTGCCGCAGCCCTCCGCGAGCGGGCCGACGCAACTGAGGCCTCTTGAGGTGTCGCCACGGGCCGTCTTCGTGCGGGGTGCAGGCCCGGTGGAAGCCGAGCTCGGGGGACCAGCACCACGGGTTGTGCTTGCAAGTGATCCGGAAGTCGAGATCGTCCTGGAGACGGTAGCCCAGGTGCGGGCAGTGCTCCTCGTGCCGGTGTGGAGCTGGTATGTGGGCGCGTGGGGCGGGAAAGCGGCCGTCGGTGCCGCGCCGGCGTGGAGCGGGCACGGAAATGGGCGCAGTCATTGGCGCAGGGCGAGCACGCTGACCACCATGGCGACCGCGAGGCCGGCGTTCTTGCTGGTCGTGATCGCGGTGAGGTAGCCGGCCGTGACCGCTGCCGGTATGACGAGGAGCGGCAGTGCCCACAGCGCGGTGCGGTGCTGGTTGCGTCGCTCGGCGGCGCGGATGGAGTCGGCCATGGCCTGGGCGCTCGCCCCGGCGCCGGTTCGGCGGCGAGCTCGCCTGGTGGGCATCCCGTTCGAGGCCAAAACCGATCAGCGCGGTGGAGGAGACGATCGTGCCGACGGTGATGGCGACGACGGCCTCGATGACGTTGTAGGTGTTGGTGGCGCGACCAGCAGCCGTATGCGCTTGGCAAGCGCGTCACGGCGGGCCGGGGACGGGCCGAGGGATATCGCGGTCATCAGCAGCAGCCCTTCGTGGCGGCGTCCGGGCAGGTCTGGTCGGACTCCACGGCGACCACGGCGGCGATCGACAACGATCGGCGCTCCCCGGGGTCGGCCTGTCGCAGGCGAGGCGGCTGGCCTGCCCATGCCCGAGGTGTCAGCCAAGGCAGAGGATGGGTAGGTGCGTTGTACGGGAAGGGAGCCCTGCCGATGCTGCTCAGCCAGGCGCCTTTGATCACCGATTGGCTGAGTGCTGTCGGGCAAGTGGCAGGCGCCATCGGAACGTTCGCGGCGGTGGCTGTGGCGCTGCGGCTCGCTGTCAAGGACAACAGAAGACTGGCGTCGGAGCTCCGCGACCGGGAGGCGTCGACGGCCCGTCTGGTCTCCGCCACGATACGGCGTGGCTTGGGCCTGACCTTCCTTGAGATCCGCAACGACAGCAACGAGGCGATCCACGATCTGGACGTGCGGGTGACGGGCGCCGGAGCCCTTCGAGTGACCGGTCAGAACGTCGAGGAACGCAACGGACGTTTCGTCCCAGCTGGCCCGGGATCGGCGACGGAGAGCGTACGGGCTCTCAGGCCCGGTGAGGTGCGACGGCTCGTCGTCGAGGCCGCCGACGAGGCCCAGACCGTCGACCTGCCGGCCTCGGCCGCGGTCTGCTTCACAGACTCAGCGGGCCTGCGCTGGCTGCGGACCGCGCACGAACCGCCACGGCGCTGGCTCGGTGACTGAGGGTCCTGTCCGGCGGGACCCAGGCGTCACGGCCACCGCCACTGGTCGCAAACCTGTCGGATGATCCGCGCCAGCGCCAGCTGCTCGGAGCTATCGAGGAAACCGGTGAGCGCCGCCATCTCACCCGACAGGGCACGCAAGAACTGTGTGCGTGGCTGCGTGGAGAGTTCGGACAGGCGCAGGGACACAGCGGTAAGCAGAGCAACCGCCTCCCCGCCGTCCTCGCCGTCCGCGTGCAGGCAGTCGGACAGTCTCATACCGGCCCGGCCGAACATGAGCAGCGCCTGATACCGGGCCTTCGGCGTCGACAGCCGGGCTGGCAAGTCAGACAGCCGCTTGCGATCCCGCGCCTCCTTTCCGATCCGCACAGCGAGGGTCATCAGTTTCAGCAGCGCCTCGTCGTCACCAGCGGCACCAGCTTTCCCGGCCTGGTCGAGGATGATGTCGAACGTGCGGTCCGCGCCCAGATGTCCCGTCATCAGCAAGGCCGCTGCTCCCACCGAGGAGGGCGTGTCGAACGACGCGACGTTCTCTTCGGCCGGCGCGATGGTGTCCGTTCCCGCGTCGCGCAGCGCGTCCTGGGCACGCCAGAGCACCCACAGCCGGGCAAACCGGGACTCCAACGACTGGACCTCAGCGTGGACGAGCCGGGCGGTTGTCTCGTCGGCCACTGGCAGCAGCACGGCGAGCCCTTCGGCCCGTTCGGGCTCGGGAAAGTCGCGGAGCAGCAGCACTGCCCGCATGACGTCGTCCTGCGGCAGATATGGCGCCAACTGCGCCAGGAAGCGGACACGTGACGTCATGAAATGGACGGACGAACGGAACCGTTCGCCCCTGAGCTGGCTGCCGATCAGCTGTGCCACTACCGACCTGCTGTTCTCCTCGTACCGGGGGTGCGGGCGCAGAAAGCCGCCCCAGTCCTGGTAGATCTCCTCCAGGAACTCGGCCTCGACAGCTGCCGCGGACCGGCTCTCGGCCTCGGGGAGCGCGGCCACCACGTCGAGGAACACTCCCCGTTCCGCGCCGGGCAGATGCTCGACGACCTGGGTGAGCGCGGCCAAGTCGTCCTCGCCAAGACGGGGCGCGTGATCGACGAGTTGCCGGACCGAAGCGGTCAGTACGTCGGTGTGGAACTTCTCGGGCAGGACCTCCGAGAGCCGCGACAAGGCGTGGATCCGACTGAGGACCGGAGAAGCCAGCAGCATCTCCCTCAGGACGTCGTTGCGCAGGCGCCGCGCGAAGGGGCTTAGGATCCAGTCGGCCATCCGCCGCCTCGCCTCTGCCTGGGGCAGGCCGTCCGAGCTCTCCTGCCCGAGCCGTGACAGGTGGTCCTCGCCGGTCAGCCGACGGTACTCGGCCAAGTCGTGTGGGTCGAGGGATCGTTGGCGAGCCTCATCGAGGAAGGGTTCGCTCAGGTCCGGGAACCGCGGCGCGACGAACTCCGCGAGCTCCGCCTGCCGCTCCACGGTGTGACGATCCGCATGGGGGAGCAGGTCGATCAGCAGATCGATACGCGCCGGGTCCTCGGTGACGTAACCGTATGCATCTGCCAGCGCCGCCCCGGTGAGGAGCGGCACGTTCACCTCGTCCCTCTCCTGCAGGTGGTTCAGGACGGCCGCTCCGAGCCACGCGCACGGACCGGAGGCGGAGAAACCCATGGCCACCTCTGCCGCGACCGCGCGGCGCGCGCCGTCCAGCCGGTCCACCACCGCGGCGATGATCTCCGCGGATTGCACCTGCCGGTGCATCAGGAAAACCGCGGGCTCTTCCATGGAGACGACCTGCTCGACTTCGCGTGGCGGTGCGGAGTCATCCAGCTGCAGGTAGCCCCGATAACACTCGACGGTGTGGTCGAAGAGCAGACGGGCCAGTGCGGCGTCGGCCGTCTTCGCCAGTGTGCGGAAGAGGGGCTCGCGCGCAAGATAGGGCAGGCCCTTCGCGTAGTCGAAGGCACGGCGCGCGTCGGACGGTGACAACGCCGGGGCCAGTGCGTGCACCACGGCCGCACGCAGGAACTCGGTGGTCCAGTCGCGTCCCCATGCCTCACTGGAGCCGCCTGTGAAGCGTTCCGGGAGCTCCATGGCGGAATCCAGGGCCTGACCTGCCATGGCCGCGTCGAGGGACTCCGCGCAGGTAACCAGGGCGACAGCGCGCCAACTGTAGGTGCCGAACGCATTCACGGCCGGCAGCTTCAGGATCTCCTCGAACAGCGCCGCGGGAACCGTCTGGTCACGGCCGGCGTGCCGACACAGCCCGCACAGGGCGTCCGTCCGGTTGTTGACGCTCAACCGCCTCACCGCTGCCAGCACTTCGGGGCTCGCTATCACGGCTGCGGCGTTGTGGTCGTTCCCGCCCGGGGAGTTCAGAAGCGCGTCGGCGTAAGCCCAGCCGTCCTCGATGCCGTCCGCCGCAGCGACAGCCATCTCCTCGATGACTGCCCTTTCAGTCGCGTCGGCCGGACAGCCGGCGGCGATCTCGCGCAGCGCCCACACCTGTTCGCGCGAGTCGCCCGGTCGCCAGCTCAGGGCAAGGACTCGTTCGATCGTCTCCCTGGGGAGACGGGTTGCCAGGATGTTTAAGCCCCGGTTGCGTACCGGTGTGCTGCGCACGGACAACAAAGCGTCCGCCAAGCGGACGGCACCCCTCGTGTCGAGGTGGTCGACGACCGTTTCCAGGGCGGCCAAGAGCGGGACGTCCCGGACCTCTGCCTCGTGCGACTGGAACAGACCGCTGGCGTGGTTGCGTTCCGGCTCCGTCGGCAGGCCGAGTACGAAGTCCACGACGGGTGTCAGGTCTGCCGCCGTGATCAGTTCGGTGTCCACACTGGTCCAGGCGCTCCGCATGCCGCCCGCTCGATGCGCCGAGTCGAGCGCGTGGCGCAGCAACCCGCCCATCGTGCGTCCGGCCAATTCAGGGTCCAGCTGCTCATTCCGCACGGCGTTGTCGAGACTGAGCAACTGCACGTCCAGGAGCCCGTCGTCGAACACGGCGGGAATGAACTCGTCAACAGTTTCTGCAGGCTTGCCGCTCAGCGCCACGGACATCGCGGCGACGAACGGGGCCGCGGAGCGCATGACCGCGTCCATCGCGAGGGACCCCGATTCGGCGGGCGTTTCCTCGTTCTGCTGCGGCGTCGGCACAATTGGGGGGAGCGGAGGTGCCGCGGGGAGGCCGGAGCCGCCCGTCGCCTTCAGGGCACCGAGGGCTCGCTGCACCCATCCGCTTTGTACCTCCTCCAGCGTGAGGTAGCCGATATGGTCTCTTTCGTCTTCCCACTGGGGACCCTCCTTCGACAAACTGCTGCGCAACAGAACCTGCCACTGCCACCACAGGCGGTCCTGGTCCCGGCGCCAGAGCGGGGACGTGTAGCACGCCGCCTGCACGTACGCCGGCGGCTCCCAGGGGACGCCCGCCTCGTGCAAGCCCGCGGCACAGCTCGCCGAGAACGCCGACCATTCCTCGGCCGACGTCGCACTCCCCACACACGACGCGAACGCGGCCGGCAGGTCGTCGGGGGACGGGTACGCGGGCAGGAACTCCGCAGCCGTGGCCAAGGCCGCCAACACCCGGGGCCTGCGTCTGTAGTCGCCGTACGTCACTTCCGTGAGATCGGCTGTCGCGACGTCCTGAAGGGTGGTGGCGGTGTCGAGCGGGTCCGCATACTCCGCCTGGGCGTTCCGGCTGATGCGGTCCGCTTCTTCGAGGAGCGTGTCGACGGCTCTCTTCACCAGGGCTGGTCGTCGTGCCTCGGGGACTTCCGCCATCATCTTGACGACGGCGACCGCACTGAGGACGCCCGGCCCGGAGCCGCGTCCACGCAGGGCGAAGCGTCCGAGCGGCTCCATGCGGCACAGCGCGAGCCGGTCCGCCACGGCACCTCGATCGGGTGGGCCGAGGAGGGGGATGCCGCACAGCAATTCGGCCGTCGGCATCTGGTCGGGGCGGACGAAGGCGAGGGCGGTGAGTGCCCGCTGTACCGAGGTGCGGCCTTCGGTATCCATGCTCGACCGCAGCAGGGAGACGTAGGCTGAAGCCTGCCGGTTGCGGTCGGCATACCGCTCGATCGCCGAAGTGATGTCTTCTCCCTGCCATGCCCCGGAGCGGACAGCGCCGTGCAGGACGCCCTCGGGGATGTCGGTCGACGAGGTGAGGGCCGACCGGATCATGCAGAGGCGCACCAGCCGCAGTACGGATTCACCGGCCGGCGCACTTCCCCGAGCGATGTCCCGGTCGAGGCTGTCGAAGGCGAGGGTGAGGTCCGACGCGTACCCCGCCCAACCCTGTTTCGGGTCGCGGAGGTGCAGCAGCAGCCATCGGTCGGACTCGAACACCTGGTAGACGCGCCGCGATTGCCCCGCACCGTGGAGGAGGGCGACCATCCTGCTCAGGGCCAGGGTCTCCAGCTCATGAGTCATGTGTCCTCGGTGTCCCCCATCATGTGCTGCCACAGCAGTTCAGCGATGGCCGCACGGACGTTGGTGAGGTCCATGCCGGCGTTGGCGACCACGTCGTGACGGTGCAGAAAGTCACGGAAACTGGCGTGGTAGAGGCTGTACTTGGCCGGTGAGGTCGATACGTCCCGGTGCAGGAACGGCAGCCACTGGGTCAGACACTGCTGCACGGACGCCGGTGACACCCGTGTCGTGACGGGAGCCAGGATCGAGGAGATGATCCACGCCGGCAGCGGAGCCTCCGCCTCGCACAAGACATACAGAATCCACGCGTTCACCGTTGGTGCCTCGGCAGCGGTCATGCCCATCGACTGCCAGTGCATCCGGTAGTAGTTCTCAAGACCCTGAGGCAACTCCCGCAGAAATCGGTCCAGATCGAGGCCGGGCGACCGCGCGATATCTATGAGCGTGTAATAGAGATACATGAAGTTGCCCTCGCTCATCTCACTGAGCCGGGCTACCACCTCGCCTGCGCTGAGGTGAGATTCCTCCACGCGGCGGGCAAGAGCGCCCTGGGACAACCGGTTCTCCAGGTGACACCGCACGTCGGCCATGGTCTCGGCGTGGAAGTCCTTTAAATCGATCTTCTGGAACGGGCCGTCGACGTGCAGCGCAGTCTCGTTGCGGCGCGTTGTCAGCACGAGATAGGTGCCCTTGTCCAGAATCCCCGGAAGGTACAACGGGTTCGCCGCGCCGGGGGGCGCCTCCGCCTCGTCGAGAGCGTCCACCGCGACCACCAGCGGAATTCCGTCCGGCAGTATCGCCCTGACCTCGCTGAGCATCCGAGGTACCGCCTCACCGCCGTCTGCACCGCCGGCCCCATGGGTGCCGTAGCGTGCCACGAACTGCTCGGACAGACTCTTCACGAAGTGCCCAGCCGTGTTGAGCCCCTGGGCACGCAGATTGAAGTGTCCGACACAGTGGGTCCGGCGTATGTACTCGGCGAGAATGGCGGTCTTACCGGCTCCGGGATCGCCTTCGAGGACCAGGAACCCGCGGTCGTGGTCCTCGAGGAACTTATCCACGGCGGTGAAGACGTAGTCGCGGCCGACGAAGCCGGTCGTCTTGGTCCTGATGATGTCCGCGGCAGCGACCATCCCGCCCCCGTTCGCTGAGTGAGCGCCGCCCCCCAGCTTGGGTGGTGAAAACGCGCCGACGCAAGAGGTGGACGTGTTCACGTTGGGGCCGGGGTGGGGTGTTGGCCGGGGCCTGCGCGGTGGCAGCCCCCGCAGCTGCTCGACTTGCCTTACTTGCCTTCACCTATCGTACGACGCTGACCTGCTAACTAGCTTGACAACCCTAAATAATCATCGGTGGTCCAGGGCGTGGCTGAGGCGTTCGTCGGCGAGCTCGTAGCGGGTGCGGCGCTCGTCCGGCGCGGTGACGACGAGACCACAGTCGCGCAGGCAGGCCAGGTGGTTCGACAGCCGGGTCCGGGACACGCCGAGCGCGTCGGCGAGGTCGGCCGGGTACGCTGGCGCCTTACACAGGGCGAGCAGGATGCGGCAGCGGATCGGCGGCGGCGAGCGCGCGGCCAAAGCGGGCCAGCACGTCGATGTCGGAGGCAACGATCAGCACCCGGCGACAGTACATCCGAATCTGAATTCAAGGATTGAACTGTCGATATGGTCGGTCCGCCCCGCAGCCGAGGGCGCAGACGTCACCGGGGAAGCTTGGCGGTTCGTTCGGGGTGGGCGGCGGTGACGTAGCGCATGGCGGTCTTCTCGGCGATGCCGAACAGGCGCATCAGCCTGAGCGGGTCGGCGCTTTCGGCTGCTTCGTTGAGGATGCGGTCTTGTCTCAAGCCGCTCAGTGTCAGCCCGCGGGGAAGGGCCCCGCTCAGGGTGCCGGTGCTGACGGCCGGGTGGTCGGGATCGACCGCGCTCTTCTGGCTGACCAGCAGGTGAGGGTTGGACGAAGCCGGCCAGCGCTGGTGGCGGTAGGTCGTCCAGTCGGCGGCGAGCTGGTGGGTGAGCTCCTCCAGGTAGAGGGTGTGCCGCAGCAGACCGCGCCGGACTTCGAGGGTGCCCCGGGAGAGATCTAGGTCCGTGGTGTGCAGGGTCTGGATCTCCTTGCCGGGCAGCGCGTGGACGGCGGCAAGGGCCACGACGAGGCGGCCGAGCGGCGTCGTCGCCTGGTCGAGCAGCCCCATCAGGAGGTCGGAGGGGATGGACTTTGGGATGCTCTTGATGTCGCCGACCCGCAGGTCCCGGGCGGGGTTGCGGAAGATCACACGTTCATGCTTCAGCGCGCGGAAGAGGCTGCGCAGGGCAGTGGCCAGCCCTCGGCGGGCATAGCCGGACGCCCCGTCCACGGCCTCCTCCACCTGGTCCTTGGTGATCTCCCTCAGCGAGGTGACGCCGACGGTCGTGGTCCAGGTGGTGAGGGCGGGCTGGAGGTTCGTGAGGTACCGGCGGATGCCGTCGTACCCGCGCGGCTCGCCCTCGCGAGGACCCTGCTCGCGCATGACCTTCACCCAGGCGCCCACTTGGCTCGCGACCGGCTCCGGCAGCGCGGCCAGGGCCGACTCGATCCACATCTGATCCGCGTCCCGGTGTAGGTCGGGGTCCGCCACCAGCAGACCGCGCATGCGCAGGAACTGGCAGACGGGCTTGGCCGCGAGGTTCGCGTCGATCCGAGCGAGGTCGTACACGTCGCGCTCGAAGACCGCAGCGTCGGCGCCGAGCCAGTACAGCAGGACAGCGAGTGTGCGGGTGTTCTTCTTGTAGTCCGGCCGCTGCCCCCGCCGTTCCCGGGCGAACTCCTCGACCAAGTGGCGAGCGGTCACGGTCAGCGGTGGCTCGCCCGCAGGCGTGCTCCGCAGCCGGGCCAGCACCGGGGCCCAGTCACGCCGGAGGGTGAACAGCGACTCCTGCCCGCGGCTCGTGTGCAGAGCAGGCCGCCGCTCGTCGTAGTCCGGCACCTCCGGCTCGCCCACTGGGAACGCCTCGAACGGCCCGCCCTTGCCGGTCGGCAGCGAGATCACCAACTGCGTGAACCACCGGGAGGCGGGGCGGGCTTCGTCGAGGAGACGGTAGGGGTGGCAGTTGCGGCATCGGTCGTCGCGCAGGGCAAGCCCGTCGCGACCGCAGCGGCAGCACCGGCCCCGCCCCGTCCGCTCCCGCCAATGCCGACACGGATCACAGACGAAGCCTGCCCGCCGACCGGCGGGAATCCACGCGTAGCAGTCCGCACACTGGCGCGGTGGCCGAGGCGGCAGCGGCGCCGGAGCGGTGATGTACGGAGTGCGGGCCAGCTGGTCGGAGATGGAGAACCGCATGGGCTTGTGGGCCTCGTCAAGGAGCCCAGCCCGCAGCAGGACCAGGCGGACCGCGTCCCCATTGCCCGGAAGATCTCGCAGCATCGCCTCGGGAAGCCGCTCGGCTCCCTCGGCCTCACGTACGGCCAGGGCGAGGCGGACCATCTCGGCGACCTTGCGGCGCCAGGCCGCGGTCAACCCGTGCTCGGCCTCGATCGCCTCGATCACCGGGCGGGCCTCCTCCCACCCGGCGACCGGCCGGCCGACGATCGCACTGACCGTGGCATCGCCCAGCACTCGGGGCACGGTGAAGAGCGGGATTTGCCCGCGGACCTGTGCCTTAAGCACCGGCGGGCCAGCGGGAGCAGCACGCTGCTTGCGGAGCTTGGTCCACCACTCCACCCCCGCCTTCGAACCGTTCTTGGTGGGCCGGCGCAGCGGCCGGGACGAGAGTGACCGGTCGCCGTACGTGCCGCCGACCGTGAGCTGCACCGGCCGCGGTCGCGCCTCCTCCAGGCCCAGTGCCCACTCGGCGTCATCCTCGGCCCGGATCGCAGAGAGGCACGGCTTGCACAGCCCATCCGTGTTGAGGTGTGCCTCGTGCCGGCACCGCGGGCACACCCCGCACTCGGGGTACTTCCTCACCCAGGGCCGGCACACGTCGCACACCCGGTACCAGTGCACCACCAGCCACCCCAGGCACACCGGGCAGCTCCGAGCCAGCCCTGCCCCGCGATCCACCGCCACCGGCCAGCCCCTCAGCTCGGCGGAAGCGAACGCGGACCCGCACCACGACGGCCGCGCGGCACCGGCCGCACCGGGCCCGCCGACGGCTGTTCCTCCGCGCCGACCGCGCGCTGGCCGCACTCCGGCGCCGCCTGGCCCGCCGCGAGCGGCTCGGCCTGGAGCAGGTCGGCGACCGTGCAGCTCAGCGCGGCGCACATCTTGTCCAGGTCGTCGAGCCGCACGGTGACCGGCGTGCCGCTCCACAGTGCGGCCACCTTGCTCAGCGACGGGTTGAACCCGACCTGCTGAAAGGCGGCGAGCACCTCGGTCGGCCGCCACAGGTCCCGCTGGGCGGCCACCATCCGCAGATTCCATTTCACCGAAGGTTCCCCTTGTCCATCACCAGTCGCTGGGCCGCCCGGGAGCTGGCCGCCAGATTCGCGAGCTCCGGGTCAGCGTGTGCAGTCGCCATGTATCGAAGAGTCGTCGTTGCCCAGTCGTGTCCGAGGACCTTCTGGACCTCCCAAAGTGTCATCCCGCGCTCGTAGTTGTGGGTCGCGCAGGCATGCCGCAGCAGGTGCGGAAACAGGTCGGTGACCGGGCCCGTCAGGTAGTGCACGGCCGCAGTGTGCAACGCCTTGCGGAACGTCGAAGGCACGATCGCCGGCGCGATCGGCACGTTCAGGTCGGCGATCGCCTTCGACTTGCGCTCCGAGGGCCACAGCGGCGCCCGCGGGTGCTCCGCGTCGTCTCCAAACTCGCCCCGGATTTCCTCGATGTACCACCACAGCAGGGCACGGCCCTCCTGGAACAGGTACGCCTCCCTCGGGCGGGGACCGGAGCCCCGGGCGCCCTTGCCCAGGACGACGAACCTGCCCCACTGGCCGTGCTCCCAGTGGATGTCGCCCAGGCACACCCCGCACAGCTCCGCCGCCCGGACGCCGGAGAGGTAGGCGATCTTCGTCATCACGTAGTCGCGGCAGGCGACCGCGTACTTCCGCGCGTTCGGCAGGTCCTGACGCCACCTGCCGAAGAAGTCCTTCATCGCCGTCTGGGACGGCGGGATGCGCAGCCCGAAGTCTCCGCGGTGCCGAGGCCGGTTGAAGGGGTCGATCGGCGACTCGACGGAGGCACCGAAGCGGCGCATGATCTCGCCGGCGTAGCGCTGCTCCAGGAACGCGAAGTACGCGTCGAGTTTGTTGATCTTGCCGCGCAGGGTCGACTGAGCCCGTTTCCCCGGCCCCGCGAAGTACCGGTCGACCTCCCGGGAGGTCAGCTGCCACGGCACGGTGCCGTAGAACTCGCAGACCTCGATCACCGGCTTGATCAGCCCGTCCAGCGTCGTCGGTGCCAGACCCGCAGCGTCGCGCGCCCACTGGTACTCGGACAGCGTGTCGAGAAAGAAGCTCTCCTCGTCATGCACCGAGATCCGGGCCTGGCGCCGCCGTTGCAGCGTGACCACGTCCGCGAGCCCGGTCTCCACCGCCACGTCGGCCGGGTCCATCACGGCCGCCGGGTCCGGAGCCGGGCGCACGAGGGTCAGCAGGCGACTTTCAGAATCTGACACGAACACGCATATTACTGCGACCACTCGCAGATTTTGCGAGTTACACCAAAAATCTCACACGAGCGGTGCAGCACACCTTGCACCCTCATCTACCTGCTGAGATGCCGGTATCCGGGACGTCAGAACTCCAGCCGAACCCGCGCGTACTCCACTATGGAGGACCGAGCCGTCGGGCAGCATGGTCAGGCGCCGCGGGCGCGTCTTGCCCAGATAGTCCATCCCCTTGGCCTGGTAGATCGTCCCGTAGTGGCCGGGGAAGATCGTCTCGGGCCCGTGGGCGGTGAGGCGTGTCCTGGGCTCGGGATCGCTGTGCGCGACGACTCCGCGGATGCCCCGGGCGGCCGCCAGCCGGAAGGCGCGCGCCTGTGCCCACGTCTCCGCGTTGGCCGGTACGTCGTCGAGCAGCACCAGCCGGTTCAGCTCCAGCGACTCCTCATACGGCGTGAGCCGGCCGAACACCGAGGTGAGCACGGCGGCCTGGGTCGGGATACCCAGGGTGAGCACCCCCACCAACTGGCCGGCCGCGGGCGCGGCGGTGTCGATGAGGCCGTAGGCGAAGCGGACGGCGGGCCTTATCTTCACCGTGATCTTTCCAACAGCCACGTCAGCCACATGCATGCTGAACTGGCCGGATCAACGGTATCCAAGGGGTGTTCGGCATCACAGGCACGTTCGTCACGTCCTTCCGCGCAGAGCGGGCGACGCTGACCCAGGACAAGACAGGGTGGGTGATCGTCGGAGCTGACGACTACGCCCTCCACCGTGAAGGCTCGCTGTTCCTCGCAGGTCTGCGAGACGCCGGCAGGGCCTACAACACGGAGAAGACCTACGCCGGGCGGGCGGCGCTGTACCTGACGTACTGCACGTCCCACCGCCTGGAATGGGCCCAGATCACCGTGTGGCAGCTCGCGCGGTTCCTGCACTGGCTGGTGGAGGAGCCGCTGCCATCGCGCGCCCGCGGCGGAGGCGGGCCGGAACTATTCCGCGACGAGAACACCGCGAATGCGATCGTGGGCACGGTCTGCGAGTTCCTGAGCTTCGGCGTTCGCATGCAGTGGGTCGATCCTGAACTCGCCGGTCAGCTGACCGAGCCCCGCTACCTGCGGTATCTACCGAAGGGCTTCAACCCGGGCGAGAACGACCAGCACCGCACGGTCCGCACGCGAATACTCAAGCTCCGGGGCGTCGACTCGGGGATCGAGTGGCTGACGGTCGAGCAGATCGCCCGCCTGATCGACGTGACCCGGCACGCGCGGGACCGCTTCCTGGTGCTCCTGCTGTGGTGTACCGGCATGAGGATCGGCGAGGCGCTCGGACTGCGCCGTGAGGACATGCACCTCCTGGCCGACTCGCAGGCTTTCGGCTGCCAGGTCAAAGGCCCGCACGTGCACGTACGGCGCCGCTTGAACAGCAACGGCGCGTGGGCGAAGTCGCGGAAGCCGCGCGCCATCCCGGTGACCGCAGACCTCGGCATCGCTTATGCCGACTACCTTCACGAGCGTTCGGTGGTCCCGCAGGCCGACTCCAGCGACCAGGTCCTGGTCAACCTCTTCCGGGAACCGCTCGGACAGGCGATGACGTACTCCGGAGGCAAGGGACTGTTCGACCGGCTCGCCCGGCGGGCGGACCTGATCGCCCGGCCCCACATGATCCGTCACAGCGCCGCCACCGAGTGGATCCGCCAGGGCACCGACCGGTCGGTGGTCTCCGACCTCCTCGGGCACATGTCCGAGTCGTCCATGGCCCCATACGTTCATGTCGACGAGGGATCGAGGCGGGCCGCGGTCGAGAAGGCGGACGCCCGACGCCGGGAGCTGGCCCGATGACCATCGACATAGCGGCCGCCGTGGCCGAGCCCCGCCTTGCCAAGCTGCCCGTCGACCGCGCAGGGTGGATGGCCTGGCTGACCGAGAACACCGAACAAGACTGGCGCCCGGACGAATGGGATGCGGCGAACTGGCTGTTCACCGGCGATCCGGACAAGGACGAGACCGCGATATGGCGGTGCAACAGCGCTGGCTGCCACGTCGCGGTCCGCGCGACACGACACCTGTGCCGGTCCTGCTACGAGCAGTTCCTCGAAAGCGGGCTGAGCCGCGAGGAGTTCGTCGACGTCGGCCGCCGCACCCTGGTTCGTTCCCTGCCTGGGGAGCGGGCGAGTTGCTCGGTCGAGCGTGACGGCGTGCGCTGCGCCCTGGACGCCCAGTCGCGGGGCGCGTGCACCCCGCACTACGTCAAATGGCGCTACCACCGCAACAGCGGGAAGACGGCGCTTGCGCTGGAGACGTGGCTCCAGGCCGAGGCCGAGCCGCTCCCGCCGGGCACACCGTGCCTGGTGGGAGCCTGCGCCGGCAGCGCCCACGGCCGGGTGCCGCTGTGCGCGTACCACCGTGATCGCTGGCGCCGCCACCGGAACAAGGCCGGCATGGAGGGCACGATCTACGAGGGCCTGGAGGAATGGGCCGCCGTACAGCCGCCCTGGCTGACCGGCTTCCAGTTCTCGCTCGTCCCGCTTCCCGAACTGGTCCGCCACGAGCTTCTCTTCGCGCTGGCCGAACGCGACAAGCAGCGCCCGACGCTCAGCCCTGTCGCGATGCGGCTGATGGTCCGGGGACTGGAGGGCGTCTCTTCCATCGCCGAGCTCACGGACACCAAGCTCGGCGACCTGGGATACCTCGACCGTAACTGCGAGGCCCACTGGAACGACGTCGTACGTCTCGTGCGGGGCGCTTTCGACCGCTTCCGGGGCGTCGACCCGCTGGAGCGGCCGGTCTGGGAACTTGGCGACCTGGGCCTGCGCTCCCGCACACGATCCGGTGTCCGCGTGTCTTCACGCCGGCTGGACGTCACACAGATCCGCCAGGAGTGGCTGCGCCGCCTGCTCGCCGACTGGGTCAAGGAGACCACCCCCGACAACGACGACTTCCGGCGCACCTTCGAAGGCTGCCTGTCCGCGTCGCGGGCCCTGTCCGCGCGGCCCGGCGGCGGGCATGACCCCGGCGCACTGAAGGTCACCGACATGGACGCGGTCGTCGCCGCGATCCGCGACCGGAAACGCCAGGACGGCACCGCCACCCTCGCCTACGGCTCCCGCGCCGAGCTCCTCGCCCATTTCTGCCAGTTGCTCGACTTCGGGCGGCGCCTTCAGATCCTCGACCACGTCGCCTCTGTCTTCGCCCGCCATCCGCACCACAAGATCCCGTACGAGGACATGGCCGAGGACATGGCCGGCAAGGCCATCCCGGAGTACGTGGTCGCTCAGCTCGATGCCCACGTCCACCTGATCGGCGACGGCTTCACCTACGCGGACATGGCGCCCGACGTGGTCAAGGCCATGCTGCGCACCGTCTACATCCTGCTGCGCGACACCGGCCGCCGCCCCTGGGAGGTGCGCTGGCTCCGGATGGACTGCCTCGAAGCGCAGGACAACGAGTACATCCTGATCTGGGACAACCACAAGGCCCGCCGCAACCGACGCCGCCTGGAGATAGGTAGGGAGACGGCCTTCGCCATCCAGGAGTGGCTCGCGATCCGCCGGACCCTGAAGATCCCAGCCCGGTCGAGGACCTTCCTGTTCCCCGCCGCACGCCACGGCTACGACGCGTGCATCGACTCCGACACCGTCGCCAAGATGCTCCGGCGCTGGGTCGACGGCCTGCCGGAACTGCTCACCGACACCGTGGACAAGGACGGCAACCTCCTGCCGTTCGACCGCAGCCGCATCTTCGCCTACGCCTTCCGCCACACTTACGCCCAGCGTCACGCGGACGCAGGCACGGAACTGAACACCCTGCGTGATCTCATGGATCACAAATCGGCAGATACCACCATGGGTTATTTCAAAGTGTCCATGGAGAAGCGTCGCAAGGCCGTTGAGGCGATGCGCCAGCACGTCGTTGACCGGGCCGGTAATCCGGCGCCGACGCCGTCCGCGACCGCGTACGAGGCCCGCTCGGTTGCCGTGCCGTTCGGCAACTGCACTGAGCCGTCCAACGTGAAGGCCGGCGGCGGCAGCTGCCCGATTCGCTTCCAGTGCTCCGGATGCGCCTTCTACCGCCCCGATCCCTCCTTCCTTCCCGCGGTCGAGGACCACATCCGGGCTCTCAAGGCCGACCGCGAGATGGCCAGAGCCCTGGGGACGGCGGAGTTCGTGGTCCGCAACTTCAGCGACCAGATCGACTCATTCCAGAATGTCGTCACCAGCCTCCACCGCCAGATCGAGCTGATGCCCGAAGACGACCGCCGCCACCTCGAGGAAGCCTCCGCCGTCCCGCGCAAGGTCCGCGCCTCGGCTCCCGCGCCTGTTCTCCTGCCCGTTCCCGCCATCCCCGCCCGGAGCAGTGCCGATGACTGAGCCCCGCACCCCCGCCCAGGTCCTGCGCGAGGCGCGGCAGAAGGATTCACGCGACAAGCGCGCCCGCGTCCTGTCCGTTGTCGGCCAGTTGATCGCGGACGACGAACCGGTCACCTTCACCGGCGTCGCCCGCGCAGCAAATGTCTCCCACTGGCTCGTCTACGCCGAGGGCGTGCGCGAGCACATCGAGGCCGCGCGGCGCCGCCAGGGACGCGCCGCGGCCAGCGGCGCCCGCGCCGGCGCCAAGGAGCCGGCTGGATGGAAGCTGGAGAAGCAGCTCCTCCGGGAGGACAACCGACGCCTGCGCGAAGAAGTCGAACGGCTCAAGGGCGCCGTCCGCCGCAGCCTCGGCCAGCAGCTCGACCAGTTCGGCGCGGCCGACCTCGGCACCCGCGTCGACGAGCTCACGACGGAGAACCAGCGGCTGCAGGCCGCGCGCGACAACGCCTTGGCCCAGGTCAGGGAGCTCACCGCACAGCTCAGCGAGGCCCAGGACGATCTGGCCAGCGCCCGGCTCACCCTGCGCCGCATGATCCGAACCGAGAACACATCCTGACCTTTAGGCGGCGATCAGACGTTGAGATGCGCCGCCCCGTCCGGGAATGGACCGGGCCGGGCGGCTGCGTTCAACGGTATCTCGCCCCACTTCCGGCCCCGCCGCCATCTGATGCCAGCCCACGACTACCGAGCCGAGATGACCGTCCGCTTCGCCATCTGGGAGCAGATCACCGGCGTCGCCGGCCTTGCCACCGCGGCCTGAGCACAGGCCCGGCTCCCAAGCCCACCCTGCCCCGACGCGCCGTCAGGCAGTCACACAGCCAACAACGTGACAACGCCGCTGGTCGTCACGGGCAGATCCGCCGGACTGCATGCGGTCTCGTACACGCGTGGCATCGGCGGCGTAGCGGTTGGTGCGGGCCATCCAGGTAAGGGAGGCTGTGACGTAGCGCTCCACCTGGGTCACGTACGCCCCCAGCTCGGCCGCCTCATCCGGCGGCAGTGTGCAGGTTTCGCGCAGTTCGCCGGCGGTGATGCGGAAGTCCTTTTGGCGCTGGGTGATCCTGGCGCTCACTCGCCGGCGTGCCGTGCTCGTGTCGCAGCCGTCTCCCCGGGCGATGAGGGTGACGAGGTTGTCCTGGCCGACGGTGGCGTCGTCGCAGGCGGAGGCCAGGTCGTTGACCCAACCGGCGATGTCGGCTCCGGCCCGGCGCAGAGCCGCCAGGTCAGCCTCCAGCTCTGGTGGCAGATCCTCGGGCAGCGGGGCATGCCCGGTACGTTCCAGCACCGTGAGCATGGGCAGCACGGTGATCGTGCGGCGCCGCAGCCGCACGTAGGCGTCCGTAGTGAGCTGGGTCGCGCTCTGGCGGATGGTCACCTCCTGCTCTGTGGCATCCAGGAAGTCGGTGTAGTCCTGCACCAGGCGCCGGCGCCAGGCGGCGCTCATCCCCGCGGCGGTCCGCGCGAACAGGTCGGCAAGCACCCGAGCGTGCCGACCGGTCACCTCGCGCAAGTCCGCGTCGGACGCAAGGACACGGCGCAAGGGCGCGGTGAGCTGTTCGAGGTCACGGGCTGCCATGCCCAGGTCGCGCCGGTCGATGTGGTCATCCAGACAGCAGATGAACGCCGCCCACTGAGCCGTCAACACCACATCCGCGAGATCACCCCCAGGCAGCGCTCCACTAGCCAGGATGGTGAGCCGCATCCGGGCCAGACGCCGCTCCTCGTGCTCGCCGGTGACCAGGCCGGTATCCCGCGCCCACCGCAACACCGCCTCGTGCCCCGCAGGCACAGCTTCCCCCGCTCGATCCACCATGCACCAAGAGTGACAGATCGCCTACCAAGCGCGAAAGGGGTGCCTGTGGTGAAACCGCACGCTCCCACTGCCCGATTGACAGCAATCGTGCGCCGCATCCGCTCCGGCCGGGGCGCGGCCGTGACGCAGCTGCAGGAGTGTCGTTCAAAGGGCAGCCAGGCGAAATGCATCAGCAGGTCGGCTTGGAGCCTGCCCCCTCAGCTCATCGGAGGCTGCCATCCCCACCCCCGCCAACACTCCTGCTGGGGCGTCTGCCGACCCGCAGGTGCGCGCACTGGCACAGGTGCCGGCGTCCGCGGACGAGCCGGTGCCCTTCGACGCGCTGGCCGCGGCGCTGGAGCGCTTCCACATGGTCCCGGCCTGGGCCGCCCGCTACGACACCGACACCGCGGTGGCCGCAGCCTTGCTGCGCACCCTGCCCGAACATGTCGCCGGCCTCGCCGCACGTGGTCTGCCGTGCCGCGTCGACCCTGTGCGCGGCCCGCTGTTCGAGCGGGCCGACCTGATCAACGTTGGACTGCTGTCGGCAAGCGAACGCACCACCCTGGAGATGGCGCTGCGCTTCCTCCTCGCCTTCACCGCCGACCCGTCCGGTGAATGGCTGGACGCCAAAGACTGGCTGGTCACCGTGCATCTGCCGGAGGCCGACAGCGGCCGCTACCGACTGCGTGTACCCGACTTCACTGCCCCAGGCATTGCCGTTCTGCCCGCCGACGGACTGCGCCTGCCGCCGCGCGGCGTGGAGTTCGACACCCGCGGACACCAGGCAGCGGTCCGCATCACCGGCGCATACCACCAGGTCCACGATCCGCAGGCACGCGACATCTACCTGCAGATGCTCGACGATCTGCACGCCCGCCGGGTGATCTACCAGTGCGTCGCCGAACCACTGCGCCTAAACCACCAGCAGGCATGGCAGGCAGGCATGGCCGACTGCATCGTCGTCAGCCGCCTCATCACCGACCGGCTGCGCGCGGCCGGCCTGACCGCACGAGCCCGCCGCGGCTACCTCCTCGGAGTGACCGGCACCGAGCACGCCTGGTGCGAGCTGTTCGAAGACGGCCGGTGGAAGCCCATCGACGTCGGCCTCGCGTTCATTCCCCGCCGCTTCCCCGGCGGCCAGGACTTCCCCGACACCCGCGAATTCACCGACGCCTGCTTCGGCAGCCGCCTCAACCGCCTGCTGCCCTGCACCGGCACCGACGCCGCCTCCCTCATCCACGACACCCTCGACGACCAGCCCCGCGCCATGTTCGGCCTGGCCAGCGGAACACTGTGGAAAGAAACGTCATGACCCCCACCACCAAACAACTCGACCAGGCCCGCCATCTGCTGCGCGGCTGCCTGCGCCCACCGGCGATGGCCGACCTGATCAGCGACAGCGACAACCTCGCCCATGCGGGCGTCGACTCCCTGGCCACGATCCAGCTGATCGCCCGCTGCGAGGACCTCCTGGCCCGCCCCCTCACCCACCACGAGACCCACGGACTCAACTCCATCACCGCCATCGCCGCGCTCCTGCACACCGGCGCCACCGACACCACCGGTGCCGGTGGCGGCACTGTCCTCGAAGAAGGGAACTGACGATGTGGCTGCAGCAGCTGCTGCGCCAACGGCAGGTGGACGCCCCGCACGCGCTCGCGCTGCGCGACGCACGCCGCGACGTCACCTGGAGCCGTCTGCACCGGGATGCCACCGCGCTGGCGCACGCCCTGCATCCACACGCCACACCCGGCAGCCGCGTCGTCGTGCTCAGCGCCAACCGCGTCGAAGTCCTGGAAACGGTCTTCGCCTGCGCCCTGGCCGGAACCATCGCGGTGCCGCTCAATCCAGCACTCACCGACCACGAAATCGACGGCATCCTGGGCGGCATCGCCCCTGACTGCGCCGTCGCCGACGGCAGCGGCCTCGCCCGGTTGCCCCGCCTGCGCCCCGCACTGCCTCTACTGGCCGCCGACGACATCCCCAACCTGCCGGAAGGAGCCCGCACGCACCCCGGCGGCGCCCGCCCCACGGACCCGGTGATGATCCTGCACACCTCCGCCACCACCGGCTTCCCGAAAGGCGTGATCTGCGACCACAACTACTTCCAGGCCCAGGCCACCTCCTGGCGCAGCGAGGTCGAACAACAGCCGACGACGACGTATCTGCATACCAGCCCGCTGTGCCACGGCAGCATCACCATCGCCGTCAACTACCTCGCCACCGCATCACCGGTCTGCGTCCTGGACCAGTTCACCCCGCACGAATTCCTGACGGCCGTCGAGACCTGGCAGATCGGCCACACCTTCGTGGTGCCGACCATGCTGAAACTGCTCCTCGAAAGCCGCCAGCTCCCCGACAGCGACCTGACCTCCCTGACCCTGGTGACACACGGCGGCGCACCCTGCCCGCCTCGCCTCGCTCACCAAGCACGCCAGGCCCTCGGAGCCGAACTCCGCACCATCTTCGGCATCACCGAAGGCGGAGGACCCGTCCTGTCCCTGGCACCAGGCGCCGCGCCAGAAGACGCAGCCGTGCCCGGCGCCACCTGCGCGGGCACACCGATGCCCGGCATCACCGCACGCATCACCACCCCCCAAGGCACCACAGCCGCACCCTATGAGGTAGCCACCCTCCACCTGCACGGCCCCGGACTCATGCGCGGCTACTGGAACCAGCCCGACGCCACCGCCCAGACCATCACCGACGGCTGGCTCAACACCGGTGACCTCGGCTACCAAGACAGCGCCGGACATATCTGGATCGTCAACCGCCGCAACGACCTCATCCTGCGCGCAGGACAGAACGTCTACCCCGCCGAGATCGAACACGTCCTGCGCACCCTCGACTCAGTCACCGACGCCGCCGTCGTCCCCGCCCCCTGCCCCACCACAGGACAGACCCCCGCCGCCTTCATCCAAAACACCCCCGGCTCCGACTTCGACGAACACGCCCTGATCTCCCACTGCATCCGCCACCTCGCCCCCTACAAACGCCCTACCCACTTCATCCCCATCGACGAACTACCGCGCAGCACCCTCGGAAAACTTCTGCGACGCCCCCTGGAACGACACGCCGCAAACCTCGCCCACCCCTACTGATCAGCACTTTCACAGCGCAAATCTGCCCACGTCTAGGCTCGACAGCTCATCCGGCGCCCTGGCCGTTCTCCTGACGGTCTTCGGCCCCCGGATGCTTGCGGCGTCTGGCTGCGCTGCCACACCTTCGGCCAGGTCGCCGTCGGGATGCTGATCGACGCTGCAGTGAGGGCGCCCCTCTACACGCTCCTGGGATGAGACAGATGAACCGGTTCGCAGATCCCAGCCCTGCTGATCTCGTCATGATCAGGGCTGAACAGGCGGCGGAGCACCCGGACGCCAACATGAGGATCGGGATGGTGTTGCACCTGGGCGGTGCCGTGCCCGATCTCGCCGGCCTGCGCGAACACGTCACCGCTCGCCTTGACACCCTGCCCTGTCTGACACACCTCGTGACTGGCGACGGGCCGACCGCACGGTGGAAGCCCGCCGTCCAGGGCATGACCTGGCACGTCCGGTCCATGGAGATCGCGGGCGGACCGCACGCTCTTCAGGAAGCCGTGGGCCTCCTGCTGCGAGAACCGTGGCCGGAGGACGTCCCGGGCTGGCGCATGGTTCTGGTGCACGGTCACGTGCCCGACGGGTTCGCGCTGCTGTATCTCACCCACCACGCCGTCCAGGACGGCGCCAACATCGTCACAGTCCTGGAAACGCTGTTCGGGCCGCAGCTACGGCGAGATGAATACTCCCTGATCATCCGGGACACTTCGTCTACCGCCCGGCCCAGTCCGCACCAGGTCGCGCGGAGCACCCTGAGTCTGCTGCGGCACTCTCGCCAGCACCGCCTGTGGCAGTCCGCGGCGCATCCGCTGTCCAGCCGCCGCCATCTGCTGTGGGCCCACGTGCCCTCCGACCGCCTGCGCACCGCAGCGCGCGCCGGCGCTGCCAGCACCAACGACGTCTACCTCACCGCTCTTGCCCACGCGATCACCCAGTGGGCCAAGGACGCCTGGCCTCGCGCTGCCGGAGCGGCCCTGCCGGTGCTGGTGCCCGTCAACCTGCGCACGCCCGACGAAGTTGCAACTCCCGGCAACCGGATGTTCCCGGTACGGATCGACCTGCCCGGCGCCCCGATGCCGGTCAGCCGGCGGCTGGCACGGACACGAGAGCGCACCCGTGCGCTGAAATCCGCCGGGCACAAGGCGGTGCTGCGAGCCGCGATCACCCGCCTCCCTCGGCGGCTGCTCCAACTTCTTGTGGACGTGAACATGGTCCCGGGCCGGCTCACCGTCTGTGCCTCCAACCTGGTGATGCGCCAGCGGCTGCACTACGGCGAGGCGGCAGTACACCGCATCGACCCCATCATGTGCTGCCCGCCCAGCGTGCCCCTCGCTGTCGCGGCCACGACCTACGGTGACACGACCAGCGTGTGCTTCCGCATCGACACCGCCCTCCCCGACGCCGACAGCCTTCCCGAACGCTGGCGCAAGGCTCTGACCGACTTGACGGCTCAGGCCCCGCATGAAGCTTCCCCTTGAGGCTACTCCGGCGGACCCTTCATCGGGTCGTACTGCTCACACATCTCGGCACCCTCGTCACGCGCGATCAGCGCCTCGTCCCAGCTCAGGGTGGCTCCGGTGGCGAAGAGGCAGCCATCGCTCGCATGGGGTGCAGATTGTCCGTGCTTGCGACCATCTCGGCGTGGCGACCGGCTCACGTCTGCCAGATCACTACGGTTAGCTAGGAATGATCACTCAAAGTGAGGTGGCGTCATGGGATCCAAGACTGTCGAGGTTCACGCGAGCAAGAGCTGGCAGGACACGGGGGTGAAGATCTACCCCAACGAGCTCGTGAAGGTCGCTCCCCAGGCGGGATCAACGTGGCGTGACCGGGCCGGTCACGCCAAAGATGCGGGTGGGCAGTTCACAGGAGCCGGCAACACCCCCACGGGGCTCCAAAACGTGGAGGGAAACACGGACTACGCGTACCACGGCCCCGGAGCGGTGGCCGGCCAGCTCATCGGCAGTATCGGGAACGACGTGTTCCCGATCAACCACGGCATTCTGATTGGAGACAGCAGCGTCAGGTCAGGCAACGAAGACATCGACAACGCCGGCTCATTCCCGATTCACCCGCTGAACACGATGGGGGATCTGGAGCTGCGGATCAATGATGGCGACAGGGACGAACACCTGGGCGACAACTCGGGATCCATCATGGTGAACATCAGGTGGTAGACCTTTGAGAGGCCGCGCAGCGGCGGCCGGGGTCAGCTGGCGGACGGGACAGGCACAGGCTCCGCGGTCACGGAGTTGTTACGCTCTGCGATCATGGGAGACCTGTGCCTGCGCTGCAATCATGGCTGACCGAACCGTTGTGGGACCAATTCGCCGCTCTTCTGCCGTAGCGGTCAGATCACCGGCGTCGCCGGCCTTGCCACCGCGGCCTGAGCACAGGCCCGGCTCCCAAGCCCACCCTGCCCCGACGCGCCGTCAGGCAGTCACACAGCCAACAACGTGACAACGCCTAAGGATGGGTTCTGAGTGGCTGTAATGAGTGTCTAGGAGCCTCAAAGTGCCAGGTCAAATGGTATCTAAAGGGGTTCGCGAAGGCTGGATCTTGCGCGCTGCGGCGTGATCGAATAGGGGATGACATCGTTTTGGACTGGTAAGCGGGCACGCCTGCGCGGCATCGAGCCTGAGGACTGGAGGCGCGCACGGCCCCTGCCACCGTCCCAGGAGGACCCCCGTGTCGGCTCCGCCCAGCACACCGGCCCAGACCACGCGGACCGGCGACCCCCAGGCCCCGCCGCGCCGAGCACCAGCTCGACACCGACCCAGCCGCAGGCCCCCGCCGCGCCGCAGACCCCGCAGCAGCCGAGCGCGAGGTGATCCGAAGAAAACGGCCTATTCCTGACAGAGGCCGTCCTCAGCAATAGGGAGCCCAGGGTCGTCGATCACGGCATCGTTCACTGCGATCACCTGACCGGACACCAACACGCAGGAGCGGCAGTCCAAATACACCTCTTCATTTGAGTGGTGTGCAAGCTGAAGTTGCTGGTCACGGGGCTGGTGTGCGTGGGCATCGGGATGCTCGTGCTGGTCGCCGGCGGGTGACTTTGGTGAAGATCGTCGGTCATCGGGCGACTTCGCGGTTCGTGAGGACCAGCAGGGCCCGGACCAGGGCGGTCGCCCAGGAGGGGTCGGTGCGTACCTTGCCGAGGACGCGCCAGTTCTTGAGGTGGGCGAAGCCGTGCTCGACGGGTGCCCGGACGGCCGCCAGTGCCATGTTGGACAGCTTCTGGCCTCGTGTCAGGGGCCGGTTCCGGGCGGCCTTGTAGCCGGTGATCACCGCCGGGTCGGCGTCGGGGCCGCCGTCGTCGAGGCCAATGAATCCCAGGTCGGCGATGGCGCCGAGCCCGGCTTCCCGCAGTTTCTGGGTGAGCTTGTCGTGCCGGCAGGCGGTGATCTCCGAGGTGCGGCCGGGGCGGGCTGCCGAGATCCACAGCAGTCGGCCCCGGTCGTCGGTGAGGGCGATCACGAGCAGGCCGTGGCATTTGTTCTTGCCGGAGTAGTTCTTCCGGTTTTCCTTCCCGGTTCTGCGCCGGGTGCGGATCACCGATCCGTCCAGCAGTACGATGCCGCCGCCCATTCGGGCGATCTTCTTCAGGGCCCGGTCCAGGCGTGGGGCGCGGCCGACGACCTCCCTCACCCAGCGGGTCACGGTGGTGCGGTGCACTCCGTTGCCGCCGGCCAGGTCGCCGGGCCGCTGGTCACAGCGCAGCACTGCCAGCACGATGGTGGCGATCTTTCCCGCGGGCAGGACGCGCCACCGCGAGCCGATCTTCTTCAGGCGGCCGCGTATAAGGTCGGCGAGATAGCTCAAGGTCGCGCTCGACAGCGGCAGGCGGGCGGTGTAGACAAGGCCGTCAGGGCCCTCGACGGAACTGTTGTTTTTCTTCACACAAACTCAACTGCCGCCGGGGGCCCGTCAGTTACGGGCGCGCCCGCGCATTCACAGACGTGCAGCGAACCGCCCGTCGGGCCGTTTGTGCAGCCAGCCGCGGTCGGCGAGCTTGGTCATCTTCGCCCGCAGAGGTTCCAGCTTGCCGCGCACCGAGGCGTCCAGGCCCAGCCGCTCGCCGACCGCCCTGACCTGCACCGGGCCGTCGGCTTCCCGCACGATCGCCAGGATCTTGCGGTAGTCGCCGGGCAGCGAGCCCTCGTCGGCCGCGTCGCTGCGGTGCGGGATGAGCAGGACTGCCCGCCCGGCCACCTTCGCCGCTACCGGAGCGACAGCCTCGACATCGGCCCGGACCTGCTCGGCCAGGCGGTTCAACACCCGCTCCGCGATCGCCAGTTCGTCCCGCTCGGCCTGGACCTCCTGAAGCTGCTTGGCCAACTCCTCGGCGAGGGCGTCCAGTTCGCTCCAGCGGGCGGTGATCCACTGCCGCTCCTGCATCACCCGCGCCCTCCCGCGTTCTCACGGTGTGCCGACCTGCTGACGGATCGTAGGCGGGGGCCGGTCGTGGGCGCAGCCGAACCCGGCATCCCGCCGGAGCCCGACCTGCCCGACGATCTACGCCATGGTCATCGGCCGCCGACCGGCACGAGTACCCAACTCGCCATTCACACCAGACCTGTGACCTGCGACTTCAGCTTGCACACCGCTCATTGAGGTATTCACTCTTTCAGTGTCCGCTCGTCCCGTTTTTATGCTCCCCGTCTATCGAGCGTGGGAGAACAGCGACGGGGACCGATGACGAGGAGAGGAACTTGGACATGGCAATGGATCAGGTCGGCACATCCGGTCCCCGCACCGCCGGTGTGTCACGGCTGTCCGACGGGCTGGTGATCGCGCGGGCCCGAGTGTCCGCACACTTGGCCGCTGCCGTCGATGGGGACGGCGCGGTCCGCCGGCCGTGCACCAGCCGGACGCTGGAGTCGGCGCTGCTGCTGGCGCTGTTGCGGCGGCGTGGCGGTCATCCGCAGCAGGTACAGCGTTTGGTGGCCCACTTGAGCCGTGGCGAGGCGCATGCCAGCGGATTCGACGGGGCGTTGGTCCAGGCGGTCCTGCACGGCAAGCGGGCGGACCGTGACGTGGTGGCCGACGAGCTACTGGCCGGCTTCGACCACTTCTCCCTGGTACGCAAGCGCCTGCTCTTCGACGTCTACCTGGCCGCGGCGGGCGCCGTCGAGTTCGAGGCCTCGATGCTGCGCCCGGCCGCAAGGGCGTCAGCGAGGGAGGACAACACGGTGGCCTGGGTCGAGATGGTCATGCTCAGCGTACGGGTGCTGGTCGCACACAGGCTGGGCCGGGCGCAGGAGGTCACCGAGGGGGAGCGTGGGCGGCTGCTGGAGCTGCTCGCCTCCAGCCGGGTGCCAGTGTGGGAGGACTACCCCGCCGCGCACCTGCTGGCGCTGCTGGCGGTCCAGGAGTTCGACCCGGGGCACCCTCTGATGGACAGCGGTGTCACCGCGCTGCTGGACTGTCTGAACCCCGACGGCGGTGTGCCGAGCATCTCGAATCTGGCCGTGTTCAGCACCGGGGTCGCCGGGCTGGCCCTGGCACGCGGGAACGCCGATCCGGCCCTGCTGCACCGGATGGGTGACTACCTCACCGGCCGGCAGATGCCGGACGGCGGCTGGACGTTCGGAGAGGACATGCTCCACAGCGACGTCGATGACACCTCGTACGCCGCGGCGTTCCTGGCCACCGCGGACCCGGTCCGGCACCGGGATGCGCTGGTGCGCGCCGCCGGGTACTTCCGCAACATCGTCGGCCCCGACGGCGGGTACCCCACTTACATGCAGGGCGATCCCTCGGAGGTCGGCATGACCGCGGGCGCTGTCAGCGCCTTGGCCTGGGACGGTGCTCACAACGCCGACCTGATGGCGAACGGCGCTCGCTGGCTGCTGGATGCCCAGCACCCTGACGGCACCTTCGAGCGCAGTTGGAGCTTGAGCGAGGCCAACACGATCTGGCGGGCGATGTGGGCCCTGCACTCGCTGCCCGAGCCGGTCCGCACCCCCCTGAAGGCGCGTATCGCCGCCGCCACCGCCGCCTCGGAGCGCTTCCTCGACGCGGCGCAGAACACCGACGGCGGCTGGGGATACCGGCCCGGGGACCGAAGCGACATCGCCAGCACCTGCTACTCCCTGCTGGCCCTCTCCGCCATGGGCCGACTCGCGGACCAGGACGCGGTGGTACGCGCGGGCGTGACACACCTGATCTCGCGGCAGGATGCGGACGGCGGGTTCACCGCGCTGCCCGACCAGGTCGCCCCCCGCCCCCTGCTGTTCGACGCACCGGTCTTCTCCGACATCTGGGCCCTGCTCGCCCTGTCCAGCTGCAACCGCAACTGGAACCGGTAATGGCCGACCCCCAACAGAACGAGACCCAAGCGGTCACCAGCCCGCTCCCGGCGGGCACCGCCCCGGCACCGATCACGCTGCCCGTGGCCCGGCCCGATCCTCTGAAGATCCCCGGCGACTTCCGGCGCCTGCAGGCCGAGCAGCCGGTGGCGCCGTTGGCCTTCCCCGACGGGCCGCCGGGCTGGCTGGTCACCCGCTACGACGACGTACGCGCCGCACTGGCCGACCCACGGCTCAGCTCCCGCCGCCCTCACCTGAACTCCCACGTACGGGCCAACCTCATCTCCACCCAGGAAATGGCCGTACTGCGCCCCTCGGACCTGCTCACCAGCGACCCACCCGAGCACACCCGACTGCGCCGGCTCGTCACCGGCCAGTTCACCGCCCGCCGCATCAACCAGCTGGCCCCCAGGATCCAGACCATCGTCGACGACCACCTCGAGGCAATGGCCCACGGCCCCCGGCCCGCCGACCTCATCCAGAGCCTCGCGCTGCCCGTCCCCGCGCTGGTGATCAGCGAACTGCTCGGCGTCCCCTTCACCGACCGCGACCTCTACCACCGCCTCACCCGGGAACTGCTCTCCCTCGACCGCAGCCGCGAACAGCTCCTGGCCTCCAAAGCGGACATGAAGAGCTACCTCCTCGGCCTCATCCACGCCAAACGAGCCGCACCCCCCGGGGAGGACCTGCTGTCCGGCCTCGTCCACGCCCCCGCCATGGAAACGCCGCTCACCGACGACGAGATCGCCGCTCTGGCCCAGCTCATCCTCATCGCCGGCCACGAGACCACCACCAACGCCTTCGCCCTCACCGTCCTGCACCTGCTGCGCACCCCCGGCCTGTGGCACAGCCTGCATAACCGCCCCCACCTCGTCGACGGCGTCATCGAGGAATCCCTGCGCCACGCCACCGTCCTGCAGTTCGGGCTCCTGCGCGTCGCCCGCCAGGACCTCACCATCGCCGGCCAGACCATCAAGACCGGGGACCGGGTCGTCCTCCACCTGCCCGCCGCCAACCGCGACCCCGCCCAGTTCACCGACCCCGACCACATGAACCCCGAACGACCCAACGCCACCCGACACCTCAGCTTCGGCCACGGCCACCACCACTGCCCCGGCGACCACCTCGCCCGCATCGAACTGCGCACCCTCCTGGCCACCACCTTGCGCCGCTTCCCCGACCTGCGCCTGGCCACCGACCCCGCCGAGATTCCCACCCACCACCAGCGGGTCGTGTACGGGGTGGCCCGGCTGCCCGTGGACTTCACCCCGTGACCCGCGCAGCGAGCCACCCGGACCGAGCTGGCCGAGGAACCGGTCACGCGGTCTACGCCTTCGACTTCGACGGCACCCTGGCCGACACCACCGACCTCAACCACCGAGCCGTCCAGGCCTCGCTCGCCGCCCACGGCATCAGCGTCCCTCTGGCCTGGCTGCACGCCGACCCCGCCTTCACCGCCGGCCGACTCCGCGACCGGCTCCAGCTCGGGCCGGCCGACCTTCCCGAGAACAGCTTCGTCGAAGCCGCCCGCGCCTACTGGTTCGCCAACACCGACCGGATCCGCCCGATCGCCACCGCCACCGCCACCGTGCGCGCGGCGGCCGAGCACGCCGCGCTCGCGGTGGTCTCCGCCAACTACCACGACGTCATCCACCACGGCCTCGCACTCGTGGGACTCGACGACCTCGACTGGACCATCGTCGGCCGCGACGACGTCCCCCGCCCCAAACCCGCCCCCGACGCCTACCTGCACGCCGCCCGTCTCCTGGGCGTGGAACCCCGCGACTGCCTGGCCCACGAGGACACCGACGAAGGCATCACCGCCGCCACCGCCGCCGGCATGGAGGTCATCGACGTCCGCCGACGAGACTGGCGGTGACAGACCGGAACAACACCGTCGCGTCCCTCCCACGCAAAGTGAAGGCCAACCGCCGGCCCCCGTACGACGCCACCAGCGACTGACCCCCCTCCTCGGTCCGGCACCGGAGCCGCGCGGGTCGCAGAAGTCCTCCGGGAATCCGTCGAGCGCGGCACCGGTGAAGGAACCCGGACCTTGCCTGAGGCGATCAGGTCATGCAGACCTCCTGGCGTTCAGCCAGGGGGTGGGGCTGCCGGGCGGCGTCGGGTTCTGCCAGCGTCTTGATGTCTGCGCTGCTTGGCGGTCCGGGTTGTGAAGTGCCGCAATGAAATGCAGCAATCCTTACATGCCTTCAGAACCTGCAAGCCACTGACCAGCCCAAGCACTTGACAGGTGCAGATAAGCGGCCACGAGCCGCTGTAGTGGTGGGCGAGGACGAAGGCCTTCGCCGTGTGGACCAGATCGTTCGGCATCTCGCGGACGCGGTAGCGAGCGGGGTCGAAGCCGCCTTCACCGGTCGCCCTCCAGCTGTGCCGGCGGTTCCTCCACCGCTGGCAGATGGCGCCGAGATCGAGCGGCGGTTGTTCGTAGGCAGACATCACAGGGGTCCTCTCGGGGCGGTCGGTTGGTGAGGGAGGCCGGTCCGGGGTTGCCGCCCCGGACCGGCAGTCGGTGAGGGTCAGGTCGTGGAGGGGAGCATCAGCTGACGGGGAGCGCGCAGCACGTCCAGGACGCGCTCGCGCCAGCGCATCGCCCAGTGCACGCAGTTGGAGCAGCTCTTGTGCTTGCCCTCGCACTGGGGCAGCGGGTCGTTCCAGCGGGCATCGCGCGACCAGGCGAGGGAGTCGGCGGAGGACAGGTACTCGGCGCACGACTGAAGGGCCTGGGTCTTCAGCCCGAAGCCGTGCAGGCGCAGCCCGGCAGCGGCCACGGTCGCGAGTACGGCCTCGACGTCCTTGACCGACTTGCGGCGGCAGACGGAGCCGACCCCGACCAGCGGATAGTCCGCCAGCCGTACGCCGCGCTTGTCGTACAGGTTCAGGCAGAACTCGTAGTCGGCCGGAAGCCAGCCCTGGACGGTGGGGATGATGTCGACGCCGGGGTCCTCGGCCATCAGGTCGACGAAGTTGCCGACCGTGCGGTCGATGTGCTCGCGCACGGACAGCCCCGTCTTGGCGATCATGTCGGGCTCGCACATCCAGTCCTGCGGACCGGCCCAGACCAGCCGGCCGATCCCGTCGCGGAACTGGTGCAGCTCGCGGACGTAGGCGTGCGGGCCGATCGTCCAGCCGCCGTGGTTGTCGAGTTCGGAGAAGGCGCCCGAGTCGTACACCCAGTCCTCGGCGGCGCGCGGCAGCGTGGCGCGGCCGGTCAGCGCGGAGCGTGAGACGCACATCGGCACGCCCCAGGTGGACAGCGACTTGGCGTGATGTCCGCCGAGCCAGAACATCGGGCCCTCGGACGGCGAGTCGCCCGGGTGGAAGCCGAGGCCGTACTCGCAGTGACAGACGCAGCTGCCCATGGTGCAGAACCCGCAGTCCAGGCACTGATCGTGGTAGCAGTGGCCGCAGGCGTAGCGGACGGGGGGCGTGCAGGTGCACGTCTCTGGAAAGAGGGCGTCTGCCTGCGGCGATGGCATCCGGCGGGCTGGGGCGGTGAGTACGGCGTTCACGGGAGTTCCTCAGGGGTGGGTGAGTTGGTGAGCGGGGCCGGTCCAGGGGTTGCCGCCCCTGGACCGGCTGTGATGCGAAGTGCTGAGCGCTGCCGTGGCGGCGGGGCGAGCCGGTGAGGCTCGCGCCCGTCTGCGCGGCGTCAGGCATCCGTGCCGGGAGGGTCGCCGCGATGCCAGGGCCCGAGGACCGCTCGCGGCTCGCTCGCCCCGTGGCCGCGTTCCTGCAGCGCGGCTGCCAGAAGAGCGAGGATTCGTTCGCCCTTGACGGCGGCCTGGTGGCGCAGCGGGCCCGCGGGGATCTGGTCGGGGAGCGTCACCCGCCTCGCCCCCAGGTCGATCTGCAGCGTGATGGTGCGCACGAGAGGGCATCCCTGTTCATCCCCGGCGTACAGCTGGAGCCGGGCTTCCACGCGGTGGTCGACGGGGGTGAGCTGTACGTACTCGTTGCGCCAGGAGCGGTTTTCGACGTCGGGGGAGATCCGCACCGCGGCGGGAACCGTTTGCCCGGTGGGCACCAAGCGGTCGTTGAGCGGGGCGGTGGGGTCCTTCTCCCGGCGCGTCACGTGCTGGTGGAACGGGTACCAGCCGGGCCCGTAGAACACGGCCTGGGCGTCCAGGACGTACCGCCAGCCGCCGAGCTCCAGCTTCACGCCGTACATGTCCCGCTCGGGCTCGGGGGCGACGTAGAGGCCCTTGGGCGACGTGACGGCGCGCGGCATCAGGTCCGGCTCCATGCAGGGGAACGCCGGAAGGTCGGTGGGCAGGAACGTCGTGCGGGTGTTCCCCAACTCCCCCGAGCCGAAAGCGCCGTCGCCCACCACTCTGCGGACCAGGCGGGGGACGACGCGATCGCGCGGAGTGATGCGGAAGGCGACGGCCGACCCCTCGGCCGAGATCAGCTCCTGGAAGTCCCAGTCCGGCCGGTCCGCGCGCAGTCCGTGCTGCAGCTCGCGCAGGGCCCGGGAGACGCGGCGGCCGAGCGGGTCTTCCGGGTCCCAGCGCGGGGACGAGGGGAGGACCAGAGCGGCGTCGGGGTGCCACTGGTCGGACAGGACCTGCCACGGTCCGGGAGTCAGCAGCGAGGCGACGTGGCCGGCGAGCTCCTCGGCGGCGGTCAGTTCACGCAGGACGACGGCGGTGAGACGCGCGGTGGACGGCGCGTCCCAGGGACCCCCCAGGATGAGGCTCAGCCCGTTACCGGGGGCGCCCAGGGTGACGCTGAGCCGCCGGCCGTCCAGCCAGGCCTGCGCAGGCCCGAACTGGACGAACAGCCCTGGCTCGCCGGGCTGCCGGAACGGGGCGCCGGTGGTGAGCAGGCGGGCCACGGTCTCGCGGGGCGGCTGGGCGTCGCGGGCATCGGGCAGGGCCGGGGCGTAGCGGGTGACCGTGTCCAGGATCCGCGACACGGCGGGCGTCGGGATGTGCGCGCTGATGCGCGCGGTGCAGATCCGCGCCGGCCCGGTGGGCGACGGCGCGGCCAGGGCCGCCTGGACCGGCCCGCCCAGCTCGCGGGTCCGCAGCGTCAGGCGGTAGCCGCCGGGCAGGTCGGCGCGAAGGCGCGCGCCGCCGCGCAGCCGGTGTGCGACAACGGCCTCGGAGATGCCGTAGGTCGGAGAGACGGGCTCGAACTCGTACATGGCTCAGGCCTCCACGGGCGGCGGTGAGTGGTGCTGGTCAGCGGGTGATGCGGGCCCGGGCCTTCTCGGCCTGGACGTGGACGGCGTCGGCGTGTGCGGCGGCGCGGACCTTGTCGGCCCAGTCGGCGGCGCGCTGCGCCAGGTCGGCGAGGCGCACGAAGGAGGCGTCCTGGTGCTGGCGGGCGCGGTCCATGAGCCGGGCGTGCTCGGCGGTCAGCTCTTCGGCGGTGTACGCGGCGATCGCCTCGGTGCCGTGGCGGCGGGTGATGCGCCCGAAGGGGCAGGCGCCTTCCTCCTGTTCGATGACGGCGAGGTCGGCGGCGGGCCAGCCGGTCTCCTCGTCGCGCGTGCCGAGCTGGATGTCGAGCACGCACACCGCGTCCGGGTCGTGCAGGCCGTTGCCGTGATAGCGGCGCTGCGGGCGGGGCACGGGGCCGGTCTGGCGTTCGGTGTGCGCGCGCCAGAGTTCGGGGGAGGGGTCTTCCTCGTCCTGACGGAGGCGGTGAAGGTAGGCGACCAGCGCGGGCAGCTGCCAGGCGGCGGATCCGAAGGGCGCGGCCGGCATGGCGAGCCCGGCCCTGGCGATGAGTCCCGTGTGGTTGCTGACGGCGGCCTGGGCGACGAACAGAGGGGCGTGGAGGCGGAGTTCGGAGCGGAGCATGGCGAAGCCTTCCGGGCTGGCGGCACGCAGAGAGAGGGGAGGGGGCCCGGGCCGGACCGCGTGGTCCGGCC
>NZ_JBHVDD010000082.1:0-45843 GCF_042802995.1 Streptomyces sp. NPDC057438 | reverse complement strand
GGCGTGGGTGGTGCCCGCCGCCGGGTGGCGTCGTCGGCCGAGGCGACCCGACCGCCCGGCCCGCAGTGCCCGGCCGATCCGGCCGGCGCGGGCCAGGCGCGGGCCCGCCGCGCCGAGGAATGCCGGCAGCAGCGTCACCGACGCGAGCACCATGATCAGGACGACGATCGAGACGGCAAACCCGCCCACCGTCATGAACGGCACGTCCGCGACCGCCAGGCCGAGGATCGACACGACGACGGTGCCGCCGGCGAAGACCACCGGCCGCCCCGCCGTTGCCACCGCTCGTCCGGCTGCCTCGTGCGGATCGAGCCCGCGCGCGAGGTACTCCCGGTGCCTGGAGAGCACGAACAGCGCGTAGTCGATGCCCACTCCGAGCCCGACCATGCTGCCCAGGACCGGTGCGAAGGTGGGGACGTCCGTGACCCCCGCCAGTACCGTCATCGTGGCGACTCCGACGGTCAGTCCGAAGACCGCCATGCCGATCGGCAGCGCGGCGGCGACGAGCGAACCGAACGCCAGGAACAGGATCGCGGCCGCGGCGAGGAGGCCGATCAGCTCGCTCGCGCCGCCGTCGGGGTCGGAGAAGGCGTAGAAGAGGTTCCCGCCCATCTCGATGCGCAGGGGCAGTTCGGCGCGCAGCCGGTCGCCGAGATCGACGAGGGCGTCGAGGTCGTTCGCCGACAGCCGGCTCTGGTCGGGGTACTGCACCCGGACGACCGCGATCCGCCCGTCGGCCGAGACGAGGCCGCCGCGCACGGTGGTGTCCCCGCGTGCGTCGAGTGTGCCCGCCGGGTCGCTCGTGCCGAGCACGTGCGGCAGCCGCTCCACCTCGGTCTGCAGCCGCGTGAGAGCGGTGCGCGCGCTGTCGTGGTCGAAGAACGTCGCAGCGCCGTCGAGGGGGGTGACGACCACGTGGGCGGTCATCCCCTCCTGGCCGGTGCGGGCCCGCTCGATCAGTTCCGCGGCCTTTTGCGAGTCCAGTCCCGGAGCGGTCATCGAGTCCGCGGTCCGCCCGCCGAAGGCGACGGCGGCGAGGACGGTGAGCGTGGCGGCGACCAGCCATGCCGCGATCACCCGCCAGGGATGGCGGGCGGCGCTTGCGCCCAGGCGCAGCAGGGCTTTCGAGAGCATCGGGTCCTCCAACCACCTCGTCGGCCGTCCTTGTACGGCCGCCGATGCCGAGGCTCGTCGCCACGGCGCTCCGCGGCATCGGCCCGCGGGCCGCGGATCCGTCGGCCCTGGGGCGGAGTGACAACCCGTCCTTTCGGCCGATGCGCACCGCGCCGCGGTCCCTAGGCTGAGAACCGTGCTGCGAGACGACCTGCGAACCCTGTGGACCGAACCCCGTCCGCCCGACGCGCCCGCCCGCGTGTGGCGGGACTGGGCGCTGCTCGCCGCGGGCCTTGCCGGTGTGGCGCTGGAGGCCACCCTGCGCGAGAACGTCGTGTGGCGGCCGGTGGCGGTGGTGTTCGCCGTATGGCTGTGCCTGCTGCCTCTGTGGCGCCGCACCCGCCCCCTGGCGATGGTCACGCTGGCGTTCGGATCGGTGAGCCTGCTTCAGGTGGCCTCGCTGGTCGCCGCTCCGCGCGAGCCCGTCGGCCTGTACACCGGCGTGGTCGTGCTCGTGCTCGTGTACGCGCTGCCCCGGTGGGGATCGGGACGCGAGATCGTGCTGGGCGGCGCGGTGATCCTCACGGCCGGCGTGCTGTGTTCCGTCACGGACGACACGCCGGTCGTCGAGAACGTCGCGGGCTTGGTCTTCCTGCTGCTGCCCGGCGTGTTCGGGGCCGCCGTGCGGTTCTGGATGACCGCTCGCGAGCGGCAGTTGGAGCAGGTGCGCTCCCGCGAGCGCGAGCAGCTCGCCAGGGAACTGCACGACACGGTGGCCCATCACGTGTCGGCCATGGTGATCATCGCCCAGGCGGGCGGGGTGCTCGCGGACGCCGACCCGTCTGCCGCCGTCAAGGCGCTGGAGGGGGTCGAGGAGGAGGGGGCGCGCACGCTGGAGGAGATGCGCGCCATGGTCGCCGCGCTGCGCGACCGCGGAGTCGGCGCCGAGCTGGCGCCCCCTGCCGGAGTCGCCGATCTGGAGCGCCTGGTGCGCACCCCGGGTGGCCGCCTCAGGGTCGACCTGGGGCTCGACGGCGAACTGGACGCGCTGCCCCCGGCCGTGGACGCGGCCGTCTACCGGATCGTGCAGGAGTCGGTGACCAACGCGCTGCGCCATGCGGTCGACGCGACCGAGCTCGTCGTTCGGGTCGCCGCGGAACGGCACACGGTACGGGTGAGCGTGCACGACAACGGCCGGCGTACCGGCCGGGGGCGCGACGGATACGGACTCACCGGACTGCGCGAGCGCGCGACCCTGCTCGGCGGCACCCTACGAGTCGGCCCGGGTGCCGACCGGGGATGGCATGTCGAAGCCGAACTGCCGAGAGCGAGGAGCGAGAGCGGTGTCCATTCGCGTCCTCGTCGCTGACGACCAGGCGATCATTCGCTACGGGTTGCGGATCATGCTGAACGCCCAGCCCGGCATCGAGGTGGTCGGCGAGGCCGCCGACGGCCGGGAGGCGGTGCGCCTGGCCCGCGAACTACGCCCCGACGTGTGCCTGTTCGACATCCGCATGCCCGAACTCGACGGCCTCGAGGCCACCCGGCTGGTCGCCGGCCCGGGCGTCGCCGACCCGCTGGCCGTGGTCGTCATCACCACGTTCGACCTCGACGAGTACGTCTACGGCTCACTGCGTGCCGGCGCCCGCGGATTCCTCCTCAAGGACACGGGACCGGACCTTCTGGCGCAGGCCGTACGGTCGGCGTCCGACGGTGAGGCGCTCATCGCGCCCAGCGTCACCGTCCGTCTGCTCCAGACCTTCGCGGACCTGCCCGCCGGCCGACCCGTGGCCCAGCCCGTCTCCCCCGTCACCGCCCGCGAGGAGCAGGTGCTCCTCGCCGTCGCTCGCGGGCTGACCAACACCGAGATCGCCGACGCACTGCACATCAGCCTCAGCACGGTGAAGACGCATCTGGCCAGCCTGATGGCCAAACTCGGCGCCCGCAACCGGGTCGAGATCGCGATGTGGGCCTACGAAACGCGCCGTATCCTCCCGGCAACCTGAGCCGGGGTGCCGGGCCATGTCCCATGAGTCCCCGCCCGGACATCAGCGCACCGGTCGGCTCACGTCGGCTGCACGTGCCTCACCCGCCCCAGAGCGTGACGTACCCGGAGGCCGGAACCGGGACGGTGAGACACCCGATACGACAGGACTCCCGACAGCTACCTCGCCGGTCTCCACCTGCACGCCTCGATGATCTGGATCAAAGACCTCACCAGGGCCACCCGATGATCACGACTCGACACGGGGCGCCAGAAGGGCCTAGGCCGCTTCCTGCGACGCGCCTTCCGCTGAGCTCTCGGTGCTGCCCCCGGCCGGGTGGTCGACCGGCCCTCTGCCCGTGCCGTCCGCCGGTCCGCCGGTCGTGCCCCTGGGCGCCCCGGCAGCCGTATCCCTGTCCGCCCCGCCCGGCGCCTGCTCGGCCGAGACCCCGGCCAAGTCCCCCCTCGCACCCCCGGCCAAGCCCTCCCCCGAACCCCTGGCCGAGCCCTCGACCACTCCTTCTCCCGGCCCCGGATAGAACTGCGCGTACCACCGCCGCAACGCCCTGATCCCCTTCTCGTGCGGCAGCAGTACCGGCCGAGGCTGGTGGATCTTGTGGTCCCAGATCCGGACCTCCTCGCGCACCTCGCCCAGCGCCTCGGCCCGGAAGACCAGCTTGAACAGCGGGGTGAGGAAGGGGAGCCAGGCCGGTTTGCGGAGGTAGTACAGCATTCGCAGCTCGCTCGTGCGGTCGTCGACGGGCGTGGTGAGAGCGACTGCCGTCACCGACAGCACCGGCCCGTGCACCCGCACGACCATCACCCCCGGCCCGTACATGTACGAGTCGAACGTGTTGTCGATGTTCCAGCCGAACACCCGCCTGCTGATCGTCCCCCGCGCCTCGGCGAACGGTCCGTCCTCCCGCCACCGCTGGACCGGCGGCTCGTTCTGCCCGTGGATGAAGTGGAAGTGGGACTCGTCGACGATGTTCTCGCGCATCTCCTGGACATGGATCCGCGCCCGGCAGACGTCGTCGATCGGCGAGGCGAAGTCCCGGGACCCCGTCTCCCCGATCTCCGGCACCTCCCACGCCGGCTCGCCCGGCCCGGCGTACACGAACACGAGCCCGCTGTGCTCCCGTACCGGAAACCCGCCGATCGACACCTTGGGGGTCCGTGCGGCGAACGGCGCCTCCACGCACCGCCCGTCCGTTCCGAACCGCCACCCGTGGAACGGGCACTGCACCGTCCCGTCCACGACCTTCCCGCCGACGCCCAGGTGCGCGCCGTAGTGCGGGCAGTGCGCGTCCCGCACGGCCGCCCGCCCGTCCGGCCCGCGGAACGCGATCAGTGCCCGCCCGAAGTAGTGCAGGCTGACGACCTTCCCCGCCCGCAACTCCCTGCTGCGCAGCACCCCGTACCACCCGTGGGGCACGCTCGGCATCGGATACTCGTCGGCCCGTGGATCACGGGGCAGGGCGGCCGGATCAAGGGTGCTCTTGTCATGGCTCCGACGAAATCGCATGGGTCGATGCTAGTGGCGGTCGTGATCTCAGGTCCGTAACTGGTCCTATATTCAAGGAAGTTGGCGCGTAAGGATCGGGGCGGCGGGCGCCGGTCACGACGGCGGCCCGTAGGCGGCGACCATCAGATCGAGGGCCACCCGGCTCACGTCCCGGCCCTTGGCGTCCGTGGAGTTGACGCTGTAGACGAGGGTCCGGGAACCGTCCCGGGTGGAGGCGACGGCCGCGTTGTAGCCCCAGCGCCCGCCCGTCTTGCCCCACACCTCCCGCCCGCCGAGCACCTTCCTGGCCAGCCCGACGGCGTACTCGGCCGGCTTGCCACCCGGGAAGGTCGTCACCTTCGGCACCGTGAACATCTCCTCCAGCAGCGGCCCACGCGGCACGATCCGCCCCCGGAACAGCGCGTCGGTGAACCGCTCCAGGTCCGCCGTGGTCGAGACGAGGTCCCCGGCCGCCCAGCCGTCCGTCACCCCCCACACGGTCACGTCCCGCAGCCCGGTCGTCCCGTCGTCCAGCGTCATCCGCTGGTACCCGTGGTTGTGCGGGCCGGCGATCCGCGGGTCGGCCCCGGGGGCGTACGTGTCCCGCAGCCCGAGCGGCCGCAGCACCAGCCGGGCCAGCTGCCGCTCGTACGCATCCCCGGTCACCCGCTCCACCAGCAGCCCGGCGATCGTGTAGCCGATGTTGAGGTAGTGCTGCCGCTCACCCGGCGCGAACTCCCGCTCCTTCGCCGTGGCCGAGCGCACCATCGCCACCGGGTCGTGGACCAGGAATCGGTTCGCGTACCACTCCTCGACCGTCGACCCCGGGAAGTCGGCCGCCGGGATCCCGTGCGTGTGATCGAGCAACTGCCGGACGGTGACACCACCGTACGAGGCCGGAATCAGGTCCGGCAGATACGCGCGGACGCTCCGGTCGAGGTCCACCTTCCCCTCCTCCGCCAGCCGCAGCACCACGGCCGCCGTGAACACCTTGGTCACGGAGCCCACCCGGAATCGGGCACGCGGATCGGCCGCGCGCCCGCTCGTCAGGTCGTGCACCCCCGCACTGCCCCGCCACACCCCGTCGGTGCCCCCGACCCGTACGAGCGCCGCGGTGGTGTCGGCGGCGGGCAGTCCGGCGACGGCGGCCTCCAGGGCGGCGGTGGCGGGATCCGTCCGCGCCGTGCCGGGGTCCGCCCGTGGCGGCGCGGTCGTGTTCACCGTTCCGCCCGGTGCGGGCGACGCGGCGGCCGGCAGGGCCGCCGGACCCGTCACCGCCCCCAGGACGCAGGCGGCGGCGAGCAGGGTGCGGGTGGCGCGCTTCATGGGCAACTCCGTTGATGTGAGCCGGTGTTCGCGACCGCGCGGTCGCTCTCGACGGCTCCATCCTGCTGACCCGCGGCCCTGCGCGGATCGCCCGCACAGGGGGTCTTCGACGGGCGGCCGCGGTCACCCCCTCGCCTACGCGGGGGAGGCCCCGGGCCGGGAAACTCCCCCGGCCGGGGGACCGGCGGCCCCGCGCGGCGCGTCCCCCGCCGCGATCAGACCCGTCTCGTACGCGCAGATCACCGCCTGGACGCGGTCCCGCAGCCCGAGCTTGGCGAGCACGTTGCCGACATGCGTCTTGACCGTGTGGTCGCTGACGACCAGCTCGGCGGCGATCTCGGCGTTGGACAGCCCCCGCGCCAGCAGCAACAGCGTCTCCCGCTCCCTCCCGGTCAGCAGGCCGAGCCGGGGGTCGGACCGCGGGGCCCGGGCGGCGGGCGGCCGGGTGTACTGCTCCACCAGCCGCCGGGCCACGGACGGCGCGAGCAGCGAGTCGCCCCGCGCCACGACCCGTACGGCGTGCACGAGATCGTCCCGCCGGACGTCCTTCAGCAGGAACCCGCTCGCCCCCGCGTGCAGCGCCTCGTACACGTACGCGTCGGAGTCGAAGGTCGTCAGCATCACGACCCGGCAGCCGCCACCCCTACCGCCGGCCCCGTCTCCGTCGCCGCCCTGCCCGACACCCTCGGCACCGATCGCCCGGCACGCCTCGATCCCGTCCATCCGGGGCATCCGGATGTCGAGCAGCGCCACGTCGGCGCGGTGCCGCCGCACCGCCTCGACCGCCGCCGCCCCGTCACCCACCTCGGCGACCACCTCGATGTCCGGCTGGACGTCGAGGATCAGTGCGAAGCCACTGCGCACCAGCTCCTGGTCGTCGGCCACGACCACCCGGATCGTCACCTCCCCACCTCCGCCGCGGCCGTCGTGCCCGCGAGGGGCGCCACCGGTATCCGTACCCGCACCACGAACCCCCGCCCGCCGGGTCCCGCCCCGGTCTCCGCCGTACCCCCGTGCGCGGCCGCCCGCTCCCGCACGCCGACGAGCCCGTGACCGCCGCCGTGCCCGGCCCGCGGCCCGCGCCCGTCGTCCGTCACCTCCACGCGCACCTCGTCGTCCCCGTAGACCAGCCGCACCCGGACGGTACGGGCGTCCGCGTGCCTGACCGTGTTCGTCAGCGCCTCCTGCACGATCCGGAACACCGACGCCCCGGCGGCAGCAGGCAGCGGCCGCTCCCGCCCCGCCACCTCGTGCACGACGTCGAGCCCACTGCCCCGCACCCGGTCCAGCAACCCGGCCAGATCCCCGGCCCCCGGCTGCGGCTCACGAGGCGCGCGCCCTTCCCCGTACCCTTCCCCGGCCCCCTCCGCGGCCCTCTCCTCGGACCCCTCCCGCAGCACGCCCAGCATCCGCCGCAGCTGCACCATGGCGTCCCGGCCGGCCTCGGAGATCGCGTCGAAGGCGGCCTCGGCCCGCTCCGGAGCCGTCCGTACGGCCACCGGTCCGGCCTCCGCCTGCACGATCATCAGGCTCACGGCATGGGACAGGATGTCGTGCATCTCGCGGGCGATCCGGGCCCGCTCGCGCGCGGCGGCGCGCTCGGCCTCGACGCGGTGCGCCCGCTGCCGGGCGTCGGTCAGCCGTCCGAAGACATAGGCCGCCGCGAACACGAAGGCGGAGAAGGTCAGTTCACGCGCCGACCGGCTGTTGAGACCCACCCCCACCGGCACCGCGACCAGCACCAGCACTCCGGTGACCAGCCGCTTCCACGGCGGCGAGAGCACGGCGACCGTGTAGACGATCACCAGTCCGCTGTACGGCAGCGGCTGTCCGGGCCCGTCCAGCGCCAGCCTGTACAGCAAGCTGGTGGCCAGGACGGCCAGCAGCACGGCGAGCGGGGCCCGCCGCCGCCACACCAGCGGCACCACGGTCAGCGTCGTCAGCCCGTACGCCGCCCAGGTCGCCGCAGGCAGCCCGCCCGCCCGGGGCACTACGAACGGCATCGTCACCGCCGCCTGCACCAGCAGCGCGACCCCGCCGTCGACCACCCACGGATGAGCCTCCCCGAGCGCCCGTCCCCGTTCCCACCACCCGCGCGCCGCGCGCACACCCCGTAACCCCGTCACGACCCCCCACCGTAACGGCGATCCCGACGCGCGACGCCCCGGCCGGCGCCGCCTCCCCACAGGGAGCGCACGCTGTGTGAAGAAACCTGTACAACCGCGCACTGGCCCTCCCGCGACGGCGAACGCAAGGATGGTCCGGAGCCCGAGGAGCCCGTGGGGGCCCCATGAGGCGAGGGGGCAGGTATGAGGTCGCGCTTACGGTGGGTCCCCGCCCGGGGAGAGGACGCCATGGTCGAACGTGACCAGCCCTACGCGGCCGTCCTGCTCAGGTTCGTCGTCCTGGTGGGCCTGCTGACCATGCCGGTGCTCGTCTTCCACTGGGGCGCCTGGTTCCCGTTCGCCGGCGCCGCCTGCTACCTGCTCTGGGAACTGGCCCGCACGCACCGCGCACTCGACGAACTCGCCCGCCTCTGGAACGAGCGGCAGGGGCAGCCGCACGAGCCCGGGCGGCCGACCGTGCCGGGCGGGCGCTGAGCGGGTTCAGGGGCCGGCCGTCGGCGCCGGTGCCGTACTGCGCCGCCGTACGAGCCGTGTGGGCACGAGCGTCGTCCCGTGCTCGGCCGCCCCTTCCTGCGCGCCCTCCCGCATCTTGCTGAGCACGCCCCGCACACACAGCCGCCCCACCTCGGCGAAGTCCTGGTGGACGGTGGTGAGGGGCGGCAGGAAGGACGCGGCCTCCGGGATGTCGTCGAAGCCGACGACACTGACGTCCTCGGGGACCCGGCGCCCGCACTCGTCCAGGGCGCGCAGCAGCCCGAGGGCCATCTGGTCGTTGGCGACGAACACGGCCGTGCAGTCCGCCTGTTCGGCGATCCGCAGCCCGGCCCGGTACCCCGACTCCGCCGACCAGTCGCCCCGCACCAGTGGCGGCGCCGGGCGTCCGGCCTCCTCCAGCGTGGCGCGCCAGGCGTTGGCCCGCCGTTGCGCCGCGAAGGAGTCCTCGGGCCCTGCCAGGTGCCACACCGTCCCGTGCCCCAGCTCCAGCAGATGCCGTACGGCGTCCCGCGCGCCGCCCGCCTGGTCGGTGTCGACGACGGTGTACCGGTCCCCGGCGTCCGAGTCCGCCACCACGACCTGCACCCCGGGCGGCACCGACACGGTCGCCGCGTCGAGCAGATGGACCTCCATGATGACGATGACGGCGTCCACGGCCAGCTCCCCGAGCCGGGAGAACGCCCCGTTCACCTCGTCCTGCGTCGGCACGGCCACGGGCAGCAGCGTGACCGCGTACCCCTCGCGCGCGGCGGACGTGGCGATCGCGTCGAGGGTGCGGATGTTGCCCAGGGTGGAGAGGGAGAAGGTGATCACGCCGAGCGTCCGGAACTCCCCGCGCCGCAGTGCCCGCGCGGCGCTGTTGGGCCGGTACCCCAGCTCCCGCATCGCGGCGAGCACCTGGCGCCGGGTGTCCTCGTTGACCCCGGCGAACCCGTTGGACACCCGGGAGACGGTCTGCGACGAGACACCGGCGAGCCGCGCGACGTCACCCATGGAGGGCCCCTGCCGGGGCCGGGCGGAGCGTCTCCTCGTGCTACGACCGTCGGTCGCGTCCACCTGATCTCCCCCGACTCTTCCGTGGTTCTCTGCCCGGTTCCGTACCCGGGTGGCCGCCAGGTTCCGTACCCGGTCGTCCGCCCGTTGGTCCGGCCCTCGCGCCCCATCCGGCACACCCGGAACGCCGTGTCGATCTCTTACGCATCCTTGACCGCCGCGATTCGGACAGTGTAGACATCCGCCTCAGTGGATGTTTACGTAAACATCCACTGAGCGCCAGACCCACGCAAACCTCATGAGGGCGTGCCGAACCGCTTCGTACACGCCTGAACAGCGGCAGAACGCACGCCTCGCAGGAACCGCACCACGCTGAACGCCGGCCCCTTTCTCCGTGTCTCGCCGGGACGTGACACACGGAAGAGTTGGAGTACTCGAATGGCACACCGCACCCGTACGAGACGGCTCTTCGGGGCCATCGGCGTCACGGCCCTGGCCACCGGAACGGTCATGGCCACGACCTCCCTGCCGATGGCGCACGCCGACACGTCGGCCGCCGTCGCCTCGGTGACGGTCCGCCCCGACCCCTCCTACAAGGCCGAGGGCTTCGAGGGCTGGGGCACCAGCCTGGTGTGGTTCGCCAACGCCACCGGCGACTACCCCCCGGCGGTCCGCGAGAAGCTCGCCGACCTGCTGTTCGGCAAGGACGGCCTCGACCTCAACATCGCCCGTTACAACATCGGCGGCGGCAATGCCCCCGACGTCAAGGACTACCTGCGGGCCGGCGGCGCCGTCGAGGGCTGGTGGAAGGCCCCGGCGGGCACCACCCGCACGGACGTCGACTGGTGGGACGCCGACGACAAGAACGACTGGAACAAGGACGCCGACGCCACCCAGCGCTGGTGGGTCGACCGCATCAAGAACGACATCGACCACTGGGAGACCTTCAGCAACTCCCCGCCGTGGTTCATGACGGAGAGCGGCTACGTCTCCGGCGGCTTCGACTCCTCCAAGGACCAGCTGAAGGCCGACTCGGTCGACGACTTCGCCAAGTACCTGGTCGGCGCCACCGAGCGCCTGGAGAAGGCGCACCACATCAAGGTCGACACCCTCGACCCCTTCAACGAGCCCAACACGAACTACTGGGGAACCAAGCTCGGCGCCGACGGCCAGCCGACCGGCGGCCGCCAGGAGGGCGCCCACATCGGCCCGGAGCTGCAGCAGAAGGTCATCAAGGCACTCGCCCCGGTGCTGAAGAAGTCCCGTACCGACGCGGAGATCTCCGCGATGGACGAGACCAACCCGAGCATCTTCGCCACGAACTGGAACTCCTACCCCCAGGAGGTCCGCGACCTCGTCGGCCAGATGAACGTCCACACCTACGGCACCGGCCAGCGCACCATGGTCCGTGACCTCGCCAAGGCCGCCGACAAGCCGCTGTGGATGAGCGAGGTCGAGGGCGACTGGGGCGACGGCCAGAGCTTCACCGACATGCGCCCGGGGCTGGGTCTCGCCCAGCAGATCGTCAACGACCTCCGCGAACTGGAGCCCCAGGCTTGGGTGTTCTGGCAGCCGGTCGAGGACTACGACAACATGAAGCCGGGCGGCGAGTCCGCGAAGGGCGGCAACTGGGGCTCCATCCAGCTGTCGTTCTCCTGCAAGTCGTCGGACACGCTGAAGTCGTGCCCCATCTACACGAACACCAAGTTCGACACGGCCCGCAACTTCACGCACTACATCAAGCCGGGCGACCGCCTCATCAAGACCGACGACACCTCCAGCACGGCCGCGGTCGCGAAGAAGGGCAAGAAGGCGACGGTCGTCCACGTCAACAGCACGACGGCGCCGCGCGCGGTGACGCTCGACCTCTCCCGCTTCGGTGACGTCGGCAAGCACGCGCGGGTCACCCCGGTGGTGACGGACGCCTCCGGCAAGCTGGTCCGCCAGAAGGCCGTGGACGTCAGGGACAAGAAGGCCACGATCACGGTCCCGGCCCAGTCGGTGACGTCGTTCCTGATCAGCCACGTCTCGGGCGTGGCCGCCTCCGCCGCCGAGCTGCAGGACGACCACACCTACACCCTCACCGGCGTCCAGAGCAGCAAGAACCTCGCCCTCGCCGCCGACGGCAAGAGCCTGGTCATCAAGAACCCGAACGCGACCGCCGCCGCCCAGCGGTGGAGCCTGGACCGCGTCGGCACCGGCCCGACGGACAACCGCACCCGCTACGTCCTGACCGAGGCGGCCTCCCACAAGCGCCTGGCGGTCCGGGGCGGCTCCCTGGTCGCCGAGCCCGACACGGGCACCCGCGACAACGCCACCCAGTGGATCCTCTCCACCACCGGCGACTCCACCTGGACCCTGGTCAACGCGGCCACCGGCCAACTCGCCGACGTCGGCGGCCAGTCCACCAACGACGGCGCGGGCGTGGGCCTGTGGATCCCCAACTCGGGCACCAACCAGCGCTGGAAGCTGACGGACGTGACGCCGGCGTCGTAGCCGACGGCAGCAGCGACCGGGACCCGCGTCCACGGCCCACGAGGAAGCCCCAGGAATGGTCCTGGGGCTTCTTCGTGCCTGCGCGCCTACGTGCCGGGCGCTCCCCTCCGCTCTCCGTCTGCTCCGCCTGATGGTCAGCATTCCCGCACGTCGGCTCCGCTTGAACCGACCCACGATCGCGAAGGTCTGACACGGACGCCGTGGGCGTCCGCAACACAGGTCTCTATGCTCACGGCAACAGAGCAGGGGGCACGATGAGCAGGGAACCTGGAATTGTCACGGCGGCCAACGGATGCGTCGGTTGCCTCATCGTCTCGGCGGTCGGGCTCGTCCTCGTGACGGCGCTCGTTCAGTGGATCGACTGGGGAGTGCTGCTGGCCGCACTTCTCGTGGGCGTGGCTTTCTGGGCCCTTCTGCACTTCCAAGGTGGTGACGCCAAGAGCGGCGACGGCCCAGCGAACGACGACTGAGTCCGGGAAGGGCTACGCGAGGCGGCAGGCGGCAGGCGGCTGGGTGGGTTCCGGGCAGCGGGGGCCGGCAGTTCGAGGGCAGGACTCCGTCAGGGCCGCCCTGCGGGCTGTCAGTGCGCCCGTCTAGATTCACCGCGTGACCGAGCCTTCCTACCTTGCCGCGGTCCGGGAGTCGTACGACACCGTGGCCGACGACTACTGCGCCCTCGTCAAGACCCCTTCCGAGCTGGACCCCTTGTCGCGCTCGATGCTGACCGCCTTCGCCGAGCTGGTGCGGGCATCCGACCGAGGACCGGTCGCGGACCTGGGCTGCGGACCCGGAAGGGTGACGGCGCACATGGCCGGGCTCGGGGTTTCCGTATTCGGTGTCGATGTGTCCCCCAAGATGATCGAACTGGCCCGAAGCGCCTATCCGGACCTGCGCTTCTCCGTGGGCTCCATGACCGCGTTGGAGATGGGGGACGACACGCTCGGCGGCATCCTGGCCTACTACTCCACCCACCACACACCTCCGGAGCTGTTGCCGGTCGTGTTCGCCGAGTTCCACCGCACCCTGGCACCCGGGGGACATCTCCTCCTCGCCGGTCACGTAGGCACCGGTGAGCACCGCCGTCCGACACACGGCTATGGCGGCCACCCCGTGTCCTACGCGTCGTACCGGCTGCCCACGCACCAGATCGCTGAGCTGCTGGACCAGGCAGGGTTCACCGTCACCGCTCAGCTGGTGCAGGAACGCGACGAGGCACTGCACTGGAAGTTCGCCAGTTTCCTGGCCTGCAAGCCGACTGCCGAGGAGCCGGCTTGACCTCGTGGCCCCTGAGATCTCTCACACGTCGATGACGGTGATGCGGGAGCCGCACAGGGCCGTCAGGTCCTCGGGGTCCGAGGTGAGGACCGTCGTAGGGCCGGGGGCGGCGAGGGCGGTGGCGCCGAGCAGGGCCTCGATGGCGTACGTGTGGCCGTGCAGGCCCGCGTCGGCGAGGAGTTCGGCGGCGTGGCGGGCGATGGGCTCGGTGACCGGTTCGATGACGAGACGGGAGAGGGTCCATTCCAGGACCGGGCGGTTGATCCGGGGGTGAATCACTTCCGCGAGGGTGGCCGCGGAAGTGATCACCCGCAGATCATCGGCGCGGGCGCGGGCGCGGGCGCGGGCGCGGGCGCGGGCGCGGGCGAGCCAGCCGGTGACGGTGCGGTCGCGGAGAACTGCCTTCGCCAGCCCTTCGCTGTCCAGGACCAGGGTGCCGCCGGGGGTGGCGGCCGAGGAGCGGGTCATGTGGCGCTCGCACCGCCCTGCGCCTGCTGCCGTCGGGCCTCGTGGAGCTGGTCGCGCAGGGCTCGGATCTCTTCGTCGGTGACGGGCCCGTGCTCGGGCCTCGGCGCCCTGGATGAGCTCGTTGAGTTTGTCCCGCTCGATCTGGCGTGCGGCGGCGGCGACATAGGCGGACAGCCCGGAGGGGCCGCTGCGGGCTTTGGCCGCCTCGGCGATGTCGCGCGGCATGGTGATCGCGTCCCGTGCCGAAGCCCTACATGTCACGCCATATGCGCCGCACAGAGTGCCCGAGCACCGGATCCCAGACCACGCTGACCTGCACGAACCTTGTGACAGGGGCTCAGTAACTGCTTCACTGTGGCGACCTACGGGCCGTGCGGCAGTTTCGCCATCTCCGCTGCTGTCATGCCGTCATCCAGGAAGCGTGAGGCATGAACGATTCAGCGCTGATCACGACCGGCTTGCCCGTCGCGCTCGCCATCATCATGTTCGGGCTCGGGCTCTCGCTCACCACGGCCGACTTCCAGCGGGTGGCCCGTTCGCCGAAGGCGGTCGCGTTCGCCCTGACCGTGCAGATAGCCGTGCTGCCACTGGTCGCCTTCGGGCTGGTCGTCGGCTTCGACGTGGACCCGCTGCTCGCCGTGGGCGTCATGCTGCTGGCCGCGTCCCCGGGCGGCACCACCGCCAATCTCTTCAGCCATCTGTTCCGCGGTGACGTGGCGTTCAACATCACCCTCACGGCGATCAACTCCGTGCTCGCAGCCGTCACCATCCCCCTCATCACCAACCTGGCCATCACCTACTTCGACGTCGAGGGCGATCTGGGACTGCAGTTCGGCAAGGTGCTGCAGGTGATCGCCATCGTGCTCGTCCCGGTCGGGCTCGGCATGCTCGTGCGGAGGCGCTCCGCGCAGTTCGCCGCCCGAGCTGACCGTCCGGTCCGTGTGTTCTCGATCGCCATCCTGGTCGCGGTGTCCCTGGGGGCGCTGCTGGGAGAGCGGGAGAACCTCGCGGACTACCTTCGCCAAGTCGGCCTGGTCACCGGCCTCTTCTGCCTGGCGAGCCTCGGTATCGGCTACGGCGGCGCCAAGGCCCTTCGCCTGAACGAGCCCCAGGCTGTCGCCAGCGCCATGGAGGTGGGGATCCACAACACCACGGTGGCCCTCACCATCGCCCTGAGCATTCTCGACAGCACCGAGGTGGCGGTTCCCAGCGCTGTCTACTCGGTCCTCATGTACATACTGGCGACAGCCTTCGGCTACGCCATCACCCGGACGCGCGCAGAGCATCCCTCGACGGCGAGCTGAGCCCGTGAGCGCGTACGGAGAGGGAGGGACGGCCGTGACGACCATCGCGGTGACCGGCCACCTGGACCTGGCCGACGGCACCGTCCCCCTCGTGCGGGCGGCCCTGGACGCGCTGCTCAGGCCCTACGCGGCCGGTGGAGGGCTCGTCGGGGTGTCCTGTGTCGCCAAGGGGGCCGACACCCTGTTCGCCGAGGCCGTGCTCGCGCTCGGGGGGCGGCTGGTCGTCGTCACGCCCTCGCGCGACTACCGCCGGAACACCGTCGAGGCCGAGCACGGGGCGTCCTACGACCGGCTCGTCGAGGCCGCCGCGGAGGTCGTCGCGCTGCCCTACGAGACGGCCGGACGGCAGGCGTACGAGGCCGCCAACGCCGTACTCGTCGAGCGAGCCGATCGTCTCGTCGCCGTCTGGGACGGCACACCGCCCACCGGCAACGGCGGCGGCACCGCCGACGCCGTCCTCGACGCGCGGGCGGCCGGCGTCCCCGTGGACGTGGTGTGGCCGGACGGGGCCGCCCGGCGCGGGTGAGGTGTGCTGCGAGTCGCACGGCTGTGCGGGACCGTGGAGTGAGGCGGGTTCCGCGCGCGCACGGATCCCGGACGGAAGGAGATCCTCATGAAGTCGACGCGGCCTTCGGACACGCGGGCCACCGAGGCGCGGGACGAAGGGGGTTTCGGTCCGTTCCTCGCCGCGTGGGACCGGGCGCACCCCGCTCCCGTCGCCGACCCCGACTGGCGGCATCTGCTGGACGAGATGGTGCACCCCGGTACCACCCGGGCCTTCCATCGGCTGGCCGAGGCCAGGACCGTGGGCTGAGGCCATGGCCCCGGCGTACGGCTCAGGCGTTCGTCGACGGCTCAGGCGTTCGTCGTCAGCACGACCAGCCGTTGCGTCGCCCGCGTCATCGCGACGTAGTGGTCCACCGCTCCCTCGATGCCTTCGCCGAAGTCCTCCGGGTCGATCAGGACCACCAGGTCGAATTCGAGGCCCTTCGACAGCTCCGGGGTCAGGGACCGGACCCGGGGCGTCGCCGGGGCCGTACGAGACGACCGTGGCGACCCCGGCGCCGCGATGACACAGGCGATCCCGTCGGCGTGGGCGGCCAGCCAGGTGTCCAGGGTCTCGTCCAGGTCCGAGACCGGGCCGTGGACGACCGGGACACCGCCGCTGCGGATCGAGGTCGGGACGTTCGCGTCCGGGAGCACCGCCCGGATCACCGGCTCCGCCTCCGTCATGATCTCCTCCGGCGTCCGGTAGTTGATCGTCAGGGACGCCAGATCGACGCGGTCGAGGCCCACCCGCTTCAGACGCTCCTGCCAGGACTCCGTGAAGCCGTGCCGGGCCTGGGCGCGGTCACCGACGATCGTGAAGCTGCGGGAGGGGCAGCGCTGCAACAGCATCTGCCACTCCGCGTCCGTCAGCTCCTGCGCCTCGTCCACCACGACGTGGGCGAACGGCCCGGCCAGCAGGTCGGGGTCGGCGGCGGACAGCTCGGCGTCGTCCACCAGGCTGACCTGTGCGTCCTCGCCACGCAGCATGTTCACCAGGCCGATTCCCTCGTCGCCGTCGGCGCCGGAGTTGGCCACGGCCTCGATCAGGTTGTCGACGACCTGGCTCATGCGCTCACGCTGCGCGGCGAGGGTCGCGGCCTGCCGGCGCTTGCGGCGGGCCGTCTCCGGGTCCCCGAGGCGCCGGCGGGCCGCGTCGAGGAGCGGGAGGTCGGACGTCGTCCAGGCCTGCGGCTCGTCGCGCTGGAGGCGCCGCACCTCCTCGCGGGTCAGCCAGGGCGCGCACAGCCGGAGGTACGCCGGCACCGACCACAGGTCCCCGACCAGGTCCGCCGCCTCCAGCAGGGGCCAGGCGCGGTTGAAGGTCGTGACCAGGTCCCGGTTCTGCAGGAGGGCGCGGCGCAGGAGGGCCGGGGAGGGGGCGGCGGCGGTCTCCGGGTCGGGATCGGGGTCGGCCTCGGCGTCGTGCCGGTCCGTCAGGATCGTCAGGAGTTCCTCCCAGACCTGGTGCCGGGCCTCGTTGTGCGGGGTGCCGGGTTCCGCCGCGTCGAAGGCCGCGGTCCAGTCCTCGGGGCTCAGCCGGATGTCGGACCAGGGGGTGGTGACCGTCATGCCCTCGGTGGGGGGTTCCTCGTAGAAGCGGACGGCCTTCTCGATGCCTCCCACCAGCGCCGCCGACGACTTCAGGCGCGCCACCTCCGGGTCGCTCTCCGTCCCGGCCGCCGCCCCCTCGGCGACCAGGTCGCGCAGGATGCACGTCTGTACGCCCTCCTCGCCGAGGCTCGGGAGCACGTCGGCGACGTAGGAGAGGTACGGGCGGTGCGGGCCCACGAAGAGGACGCCGCCCCGGCGGTGGCCCAGCCGGGGGTCGGAGTGCAGGAGGTACGCCGAGCGATGCAGGGCGACGACGGTCTTGCCGGTGCCGGGGCCGCCGTCCACGACCAGGGCGCCCCGGGAACTCGCACGGATGATGGCGTCCTGGTCGGCCTGGATGGTGCCGAGCACGTCCCGCATGCGCTCGGACCGGTTGGTGCCGAGGCTGGCGATGAACGCGGACTGGTCGTCGAGGGCTGCGGCGTGGTGGTCGGTGAGCCCGTCCAGCTCCTCGCGGGAGAAGACCTCGTCCCAGTAGTCGCTGATCCGGCCGTCGGTCCAGCGGTAGCGGCGGCGGCTCGTCAGGCCCATCGGGGTGGCGTGGGTCGCGCCGAAGAACGGCTCCGCCGCCGGGGAGCGCCAGTCGATCAGCAGACGGCGGCCGGTCACGCCGTCCGTGAGGCCGAGACGGCCGATGTAGACGGGGTCGGGGTCGTCCGGGCTCACCATGTGGCCGAGGCACAGGTCCAGGCCGAAGCGGCGCAGGGTGCGCAGGCGGGCGGTCAGACGGTGGACCTCCGTGTCCCGGTCCATCGCGTGCCGGCCCATACCGCCGGGTGCCCTGCGTGCGGCGTCCAGTTGGGCGGACACCTCGGCGATCGACTGGGCCAGACAGGCGGCGAGCGCCGCGAAGTACCGCTCGTCGGCGGCGATCAGCGCCGGGTCGGCCTTGGCGGAGAGCCGGGCGGGGAGGTCGAACGCGCTGGGTCTGGTGGTCGGGGGGTTCATGTCAATCGCTCCGAACGCTCCGAATGCGGGGTCGCTTGCGGCCATGGGTGCTGCCGGGTGTCGGCCATGGGTTGTGCCGGGTGTCCTGCCTGCGGTGCTGCTGGTTCTGCTGGTTACTGGTCCTCCTGGGGGTGCCTGTGGGACGGGCCTGCTGGATGGAGCTGCTGGACGGGCCTGTTGAACGGGCCTGTTGAACGGGCCCGCCGGACGAGGCTGCCGGCCGGGTCCCCGTGGTCGATGGTGCACGCTCGGCGTGCGCGTCCGGTCGTGGGTGACGGGGGGTCCGCCGCGACTCCCGTCGGTATCTGCTCAGCCCGGAGATTCTGCGCCACGACGGGGGCCTTGCCGCAAGCCCCCCGGTGCGCTATAGGTTGAGAGTGGCAAGGAGAGTGTGACGTCCTTGCCTTTGCTTGTGTCCGGACGCCATGGGTGCACGTTTCGCCACGTGGCGGACCTCGGAGCGCTACGGGTCGCGCACGGCCGCCGCTCCGATGGGCTTCCCGCGCGGTTCCCCGCGCCCCTGGAAGCCCAGGCCCCACTGTTCCGCGGGCCGAACAGTACGGGACGCGGAAGGTACGGCAAGCCGCAGCCCCTGCACCACCACGGTCAGCGACCACCACCACGGCCCTCGACCACCACGGCCCTCGACCACCACGGTCCCCGACCACGCGGGACACGGCCCACGCCCCGCCGCGGCATCCGGGCGGCGGGTCCAGCGAGGCCGAGGAGGACGCGAGGCATGCCGGACGCCGTCCCCGACCCGGTCCTCCGTGCAGTCGTCGCCGAGATCCGGGCATGGTCGGCGACGCGATGTCATGAGCCCAGTCCTCGCGACATCAGGATCGTGGCGACCACCCGCGACGCCGCCCACGCCCTGCTGTACCCGGGCACCAGATCCAGCGAGGACCCGGTGTTCTTCGCGGTCGCCCGGGGCGACTTCCACCTGATCGGTTCGGGGCCCACCCGCAGCGGGGTGTGGGCCGGCCTGTTCGTGAAGTACCCCCCGGCGCGCGTCACGTCCTTCACGCTTCGCCCGGAGGCGTACATCCCCACGCTGGATCTCGGCAGCCTGGGCCGGGTGCACCTCGCCCCCCGGACCTCCTGAGTAGAGACCCACCGGGCACGGCCCACTCGTTCACAAACTCGGATGAACGGCTGTTCACGAGGGCATCCCAGCGGCCTCTGTCTCGCCCGCACCGACCCTTCCCGTAGGCACCAAAGCGCTACTGAACAGCGACTTCCCACTCTCCGAGGCGGAACCCCGCCGCTCTCTCGCTGATTCATCCATGTGAACGCAACCCACGTACACGTCTATTGACGTGTCCAGAACATCCCCAGACACTCAACTGGAGAAAGCGCTTTCTGACTCTGTCGGCCAACCCGCCCAGGAGATCGACGATGCATACGACGCACATGAGACCCGTCACGGCGACGGCGAGCGCAGCTCTGGTGGCAGCCCTGCTGGTCGCGGCGTCCGGTACGGCGGCGCAGGCCGCGACCGCGCGGTACGAGGCCGAGGTGTCGCCGGCCGTCTGCACCGGCACCATCGACTCCGACTGGGCCGGATACACGGGCAGCGGATTCTGCAACGGCACCAACGCCGCCGGCGCCTACGCGCAGTTCACCGTGACCGCACCCGCATCGGGCACGGCGACCCTGTCCGTACGCTTCGCCAACGGCACCACGGGGACCCGGGCCGCGAGCGTCACGGTGAACGGTTCCGCCGCCGCGACCACGTCCTTCGAGAGCACCGGCACCTGGTCGGCGTGGACCACCAGGACGCTGACCGTGCCCGTGACCTCGGGCAGCAACGTCATCCGTATCAATCCCACCAGCTCCACCGGCCTGCCCAACATCGACCGCCTCGACGCCACCGTGCCCGACGGCGGCACCACGCCCCCGCCGACCGGCTCCACGCTCTACGTCTCGCCGGGCGGGACGGACTCCGCGGCCGGTACGATCTCCGCTCCCACCACCCTGACCTCGGCGATCAGTCGCATCACCGCGGGCGGGACCATCTACCTGCGCGGCGGGACGTACGCCCAGGCAGCGACCGTCACCATCCCCGCAGGCAGCTCCGGCACCGCCGCCGCCCGCACCCGGCTGTCCGCCTACCCGGGCGAGACACCGGTCCTCAACTTCTCCGCCCAGACCGAGAGTTCGTCGAACCGGGGGCTCCAGCTCAACGCCTCCTACTGGCACCTCTTCGGGCTCGTCGTCGAGCGCGCCGGGGACAATGGCATCTACGTCGGCGGCAGCGACAACGTCATCGAGCGAACCGTGACCCGCTTCAACCGCGACACGGGGCTGCAGCTGGGCCGGGCGGCCTCCACCACCCCCGCCGCCGACTGGCCCTCGGACAACCTGATCCTGAGCGCCGAGTCGCACGACAACGCCGACTCCGACGGGGAGGACGCGGACGGGTTCGCGGCGAAGCTCACCACCGGGACCGGCAACGTCTTCCGCTACGCGGTGGCCCACCACAACATCGACGACGGCTGGGACCTCTACACCAAGACGGACACCGGCCCCATCGGACCGGTGACCGTCGAGGACTCGCTCGCCTACGAGAACGGCACGCTCAGCGACGGCTCGCAGGCCGGCAACGGCGACCGCAACGGCTACAAGCTCGGCGGCGACGACATCGCCGTGAACCACGTCGTCCGGCGCAGCATCGCCTACGACAACGGCAAGCACGGTTTCACGTGGAACAGCAACCCGGGCTCCATGGCGGTCTCCGGGAACGTGAGCATCGACAACACCGAGCGGAACTTCAACTTCGACGGCGGTACGTCCGTGTTCCGCGACAACACGTCGTGCCGTAGCGGCAGCGGTACGAACGACCGGATCATCGGCAGCTCCGACAGCTCCAACCAGTTCTGGTCCGGGACGAACGGCTCCCGCTGCTCCTCCTACGCCGGCGGCCTGCACTGGTCCTTCGGCGGCGACGGCACTCTGAAGGTCACCTTCGGGTAGTCCCCAGCCTCGCCGTGCCGATCGCTTCGCCCGGCCCCCGCCCATGACGGTTCGCCGTCATGGGCGGGGGCCCGCTGCCGCCGAGGCCGCGACGGAGCCCCCACCCGCCCTGTCCGCGAAGGCCGTCACCGCTCGCGCGTACGCCTCCGGGTGGGTCACGTGCGGGATGTGGCCCGCCCCCTCGAAGGTGAGGGTGGCCGCCTGGGGGAGGGCCGCGACGAGGCGGCCGGTGATCGCGGCGCACCACGGCGGGCTGTCCGTGCCCCGGGTCAGCAGGACCGGTCCGGTGCAGGCGGCCAGGCCGGCGAGGTCCAGGTGCGCCCCGTGCGGGTCGCCGTGTTCGTCGAGGAACGTGGAGGCGTTGGCGAGGAAGGTCTGCTGGACCCAGGGAGGCAACCCGTCCCAGGTGCCGGGGCCGAGGGCGATCTCGTCGGTGAACCGGCGGGCCGCAGCCTCGGGTTCATGGTCGCGGAGGTGGGTGAGGACGGCGGCGAAACTCTCCTCGACGGCCGACATCAGCGGCCGTAGGCCGGGGTCGTCGGGGACGATGCCCGTGAGCGGGGGGTCGTGCGCGACGAGGCCCCGGACGAGGTCGGGGCGGCGGGCGGCCAGACCGAGGGCGGTCGAGGCGCCGAAGGAGGTGCCGGCGACGTAGGCCGGGGCGAAGCCCAGGGTCTCCATCAGGGACGCCAGGTCCTCCTCGTCCTCGTGCCGTGCGCCCTGTCCCGGTGGGCGCTCGCTGCGGCTGTGGCCGCGGCGGTCGTAGACCAGCACACGGAAGCGTGCGGCGAGGGCGGGGAGGGCCGGCAGCCAGGTGTGGTGGTCGCCCCAGGAGCCGTGCACCAGGACCAGCGGGTCGCCGGCCCCGGCCACCTCGTAGAACAGTTCGACGCCGTTCGCCTCGGCCCTTGGCACGCCCGGTCTCCTCGTTCGTCGGTCCACTGGGGGGTGTCGTGGACTTCAACGACAGGGCGCCGCCCGCGGCACTGTGGCGCCGGTGCTCAGCCCCGCGGCTCGCCGATGTTCACCATCCACGGCACGCCGAAGCGGTCCGTGCACATGCCGAAGACGTCGCCCCACATCTGCTTGTCGAGGGGGACGGAGACGGTCGCGCCGGCGGAGAGCTTCTCCCAGTAGCCGCGCAGTTCGGTGTCGTCGTCACCGCTGAGGCTGACGGAGAAGCTGGACCCGGGGGCGTACTCCATGCCGGGCGGGGTGTCGGCGCCCATGAGGGTGAAGCCGCTCGGCGTCTCCAGCATGCCGTGCATGATCTTGTCGGCCCCGGGTGCGTCCGGTGAGCCGAAGGCACCGAAGGTGTTCAGCGTCAGTTCGCCGCCGAAGACCTCCTGGTAGAACTCCAGCGCCTGCCGGGCGTCGCCGTCGAAGCTCAGATACGGGTTGAGTCGCGAGACCACGAGAACCTCCTGAAGGGACTCGGAAACTCCTGAAACGGAGCAAACGGTCAGATGTCCGGAGACTAGCCCCGGCCACTGACAACGGCATGCCGTGGCCTCCGTCACACACACCTGTCAACACGTCAAGTCTTCACAAAGTACCCATCGGTACCGGGAGTCCCGACTGTTACTTTCCTTTTCAAGATTCCCGCACCCCCCACGAGGCCCCCCATGCCCCTCCCCTCCTCCGATGTCCGCGCGGGCGGCCGGCACCGCAAGGCCAAGGCCCCGAACCCCGCGCTGCGACGGGCGGCCGTACTCGCCGTGGTCGCGCCCGTGGCCGGGACGATCATGGCCGGCACGTCCGCCTTCGCCGCCGACAAGGCGACCGCCAAGCCCGGCGCGGTCGAACTCGACCCGGCCGAGCAGAAGATCGCGGACAATCTGAACACACGCAGCCAGGACACCCGCCTCGGCACCAGGCTCGGCGGTGTCGTCATCGACGCCAGGTCCGACAAGGTGGTGTGGGGTCACAACGCGGACACCGCGCTGATGGCCGCGTCGAACACGAAGCTCGCGACCGCCACGGCCGCGCTGACGGTGCTCGGCCCGGAGCACCGGTTCACCACGAAGGTCGTGTACGGGGACGGCACGCTCACCCTCGTCGGCGGCGGCGACCGCACGCTGACGACCGCCGACCTCGACGCGCTCGCCAAGACCGCCGTCGCCGGGCTGAAGAACGCCGGCCTCACCTCGGTAAAGGTCCGGATCGACGACAGCCTCTTCCCCGAGCCGACCCTCGCCAATGGCTGGAACACCGGCTACTACCCCGACTCCGTCGCCCCCGTCCGCGCGCTGGTCGTCGACTCCCACAACGTCGACGACACCTCCCTCGACGCGGGCGGCGTCTTCGCCAAGCAGCTCGCCGCGCGGGGCGTGACCGTCGACGGCGGCGTCACCCGCGGGGTCGTCGGCAAGGGTGACGTGCCGGTCGCCGCGCACACGTCCGACAAGCTGTCCACGGTCGTCAAGCAGATGCTCAAGGTCAGCGACAACGACATCGCCGAGTCGCTGCTGCGCCTGACCGCGATCGGCGCGGGCCGCTCCGCCACCTTCGAGGACGGCACGGCCGTCGTCCGCGAGGTCCTCACCCGGTACGGCATCTCGCTCACGAACGTCGAGATGTACGACGGCAGCGGGCTGTCCCGCGCGACCCGCATCCCGGCGCGGACCATCGCCGACATCGTCGACCTGGCCGCCGACCCCCGGCACGCGCAGACGCTGAAGTACGTCATCGACGGGCTGCCCGTCTCGGGGGAGGCGGGCGCCACCCTGGGCCCGGAGTTCGGACGCTTCGACACCGCCGACTCCCAGTGCGCCGTCGGCCAGGTCAAGGCCAAGACCGGCACCCTCACCGGTGCCGTGGCCCTGAGCGGTCTGACCAAGGCCCAGGACGGCCAGTGGAAGGTCTTCTCCTTCATCGAGAACGACTCCACCGCCGGGCCGTCCGACATCAAGGACGCCCTGGACGGCCTCGCGGCCACGGTCAACGGCTGCTGGGCGTAGCGCGCACCCCCTGAGAACTCCACGGACGCCGGGTGTGGGGACGGCCGGCGTCCGTGGGGCACGACGACGCCGTCACGACGGCGTGACCGTCACGACGGCGGCACCGTCAGAGACCGAACTCCTGCGGGGACAGGCCGAGCGCCGCGCACGCCTCGCGCAGGACCTGCTCCTCGGACTGCGCGATGTACCCGTCGGCGCCCGCCACCACGAAGCCGGTCTGGACGACCGCCCGCGCCTCCGTCGGCTTCTTCGCCGCCTTGGCGATCTCCTGCATGGCCTCGGCCTTGCCCTGCTGGAAGTTGGCCGACAGCTGGCCGACGTGCTTGTGGAAGCGCTGCCGGAGCTGGTCCGCCGGGAAGTTCTGCAGGACGTCGTTGTTCAGGATCAGCGACTCCACGTGCTGCCGCTCGTGCTCGTCCACGTTCCCGTCGGCGGCGGCGACCAGGGCGCACATGGCCATGCTGGCGTCCCGGTAGGCCCCGCTCTTGAGCTCCGTCTTCAGGGAGGTGAGCTGGGACTTGAGCGCGCTCACCAGCTGGGCCTTCGACCCGCCGCCGGACCGCCCGGAGCCGGACCCGGTGGAGCCCAGGGGCCCCGCGCCGGGCCGCCCGTGTCCGGTGCCGCCCCGCGCTCCCTGCGCCTGCTGCTGCAGACCCTTGGCCTGGTCCTTGATCCGATCCCACATCGCCATGCGTTGCCACCTCGGCTTCAGCCCGTGTCGTGCCGGTCGTTCCGGTCGTCCGCGTGCGTTCCGCACGTCACCCGGTGAACGGCCGTCACCCCCTTCGGAGTTCCGGGGGCCGCGCCGCCGCGGTCAGCGGCCGTTGCCCTTCGCGGGGGCGCGGCGGCGGCCCTGGGACGGGCGGCCGCGACGGCCGCGCGACGCCGGGCGGGCGGACGGCTGCTCGGTGACCGGCGGAGCGAGGACGACCGGCACGCCGGAGGGCGCCTGGGCGCCGGTGATGCGGTTCAGGTCGGCGCCGCCGGAGCGGACCCTGGTGGTCGTCGGGGTGATCCCGGCGACGGCCATCAGCCGGGTGACGTCCCGGCGCTGGTGCGGCAGGACGAGGGTCACGACGGTGCCGGACTCGCCGGCGCGTGCCGTACGGCCGCCCCGGTGCAGATAGTCCTTGTGGTCGCCCGGCGGGTCGACGTTGACGACGAGGTCGAGGTCGTCGACATGGATGCCGCGCGCGGCGACGTTCGTGGCGACCAGCGCCGTCACGTCACCCTCCTTGAACTGGCTCAGGGCCCGGTTGCGCTGCGACTGCGACTTGCCGCCGTGCAGGGCGGCGGCGCGCACGCCGACCGCCAGCAGCTTCTTGACCAGCCGGTCCGTCGCGTGCTTGCTGTCCAGGAACATGATCACCCGGCCCTCACGGGCGGCGATCTCGGTCGTGGTGGCGTGCTTGTCGTCGTCCTCGATGTGCAGCACGTGGTGGTCCATCGTGGTGACGGCGCCCGCGGACGGGTCGACCGAGTGGACGACGGGGTCGTGCAGGTAGTCGCGGACCAGCCGGTCGACGTTGCGGTCGAGGGTGGCCGAGAACAGCAGCCGCTGGCCGCCGGGACGCACCTGGTCGAGCAGCGCGGTCACCTGCGGCATGAAGCCCATGTCGGCCATCTGGTCGGCCTCGTCCAGAACGGTGATCGCGACCTGGTCCAGCCGGCAGTCGGCGCGGTCTATGAGGTCCTTGAGCCGTCCGGGTGTCGCGACGACCACCTCGGCGCCGCCGCGCAGCGCGCTGGCCTGACGCCCGATGGACATGCCGCCGACCACCGTGGCGAGCCGCAGCCGCAGCGCGCGGGCGTACGGGGTGAGGGCGTCGGTGACCTGCTGCGCCAGTTCCCGGGTGGGGACGAGGACGAGGGCGAGCGGCTGCCGGGGCTCGGCCCGCTGCCCGGCCGTACGGGCCAGCAGCGCGAGACCGAAGGCGAGCGTCTTGCCCGACCCGGTGCGCCCGCGGCCCAGGACGTCCCGGCCGGCGAGCGAGTTCGGCAGCGTCGCGGCCTGGATGGGGAACGGGGCGGTCACCCCTTCGGCGCGGAGGGTCTCCAGCAGCCGCCCGGGAAGGTCGAGTGCGTCGAACGCGTCGACCGCGGGCAGCGCGGGCGTGACCGTCACCGGCAGCGCGAACTCCCCGCCGACGGCCACGGCGGCGGGCCGGCCGCCTCCGCGACGGCTCCGGCCGTTCTTGGGCGCGCCGTTCTTCGCGGCGCCGGTCTGGGCCGCACCGTTCTTGGACGTGCCGTTCCTGCCCCCGCCGTTCCTGGCCGCACGAGAGGAAGTGCCCGGGTTGCCCGACCCTGATCCCGCCCCGGCTCCCGTTCCCTGTGCGCGGGTGCGGTTGCCCCGGGAGGAGCCCGCACCGGTGGAGCCCTTGTCCGAGCGGGTGGCAGAGCCCTGCTCCGTACGGGGGCGGGAGGAGCTGCTGCTGTTGGTACGAGCGGTGCGGTTCATGGGGACCTTCCTCGATGCGGCGACGCCGGTCACACACGAGCCGGGGCCCGCACCTTTCGGGCGCGGGCCCCGGCTCATGCGTACGCGTCAGAGTCAGGCGGGAACGATGTTCTCGGCCTGGGGGCCCTTCTGGCCCTGCGTGACGTCGAAGGTCACCTTCTGGCCTTCCTGAAGCTCACGGAAGCCGGAGGTGGCGATGTTCGAGTAGTGGGCGAAGACGTCGGGGCCGCCACCCTCCTGCTCGATGAAGCCGAAGCCCTTTTCCGAGTTGAACCACTTCACGGTGCCGGATGCCATGCTGTAACTCCCTTGATGCAGTGCCCGGAGTCCACACTTTGCGGACCCGGTGTCGCAGCACGGTTCGACCCGACGGGAAGTACGAAAGTCCCGGAAAGTCCCGGAAACAACAAAGAGTGCTCGTCGACGGAAGGTCGAAGAGCACTCAGAAGCCTCTGGTAACCAAAACTGCCACTTCATGGCAAGGTAGCACAGGCTGAGGACGATCGCAGTGAGACACGGGACACGACACCCCCAGCGAGGCGTTTGATGTCCGCCGGGCCCCCGCCGGACATCAGCCGGCGGCCGGTGGCGGCGGCGGTGGCTGGTGGGGTTGCGGGTGCGACGGCGGGGCCGGCGGCGGTGCCGACGGGTACGGCTGGGCCGCGGGCGCGCCGGGTGCGTCCGGCGCGGCGGGGAGGGCCTGCCAGTGCTGCGGGGGCGGTGGGGTCTGCGCGGCCTGCTGGGCCGGGTACGGGGTGTGGGCGGGGCCCGGGAGGGCGGCGGCCGGGCCGCGCAGCGCGAGGACGCTGGTCACGGTGGCGCCGAGGGCGAGCAGCAGGGCGACGGTCAGCAGATGGAAACCGGCGCCGAAGGTCGTGGTCCGGCCGTCCCCGTCCCACTGCGTGTCGTTGAAGGCGTCCGTGAGCACGGTGAGTGTCGTGCCGAACAGCAGCACCCCGCCGGCGATGCCGAGCGCGGGCGCCGGCGGGAACCGGCGGCCGCGGCCGGTCAGGAGGAGCACGCCGGCGACGACGGCCAGCAGGCCGCCGAGAAGCAGGGGGACGCCGGAGAACTGGGTGACCGAGGCCGGCGCGTCGGTCACACCCGAGTTGGAGTAGGACCAGGCCTTCGCGACGCTCTCGTAGACCGGTTGCCCCTTCTTCTCGTCGCCGAGGTACTGGACCGACTTGTCCAGCGTGGCGAACGAGCCGCCGACGGCGAGGAGGGCGCCGAGTATCAGCAGCGCGCCGGCCGCGCGGTCGGTCGTCCCCACCGGGCCTCCCGGCGGGGCGGCCGGTCTGCCGGGACCGGCGGGCGGGGTGGCCGCGTAGGGATAGGGGGCCCCTTGCTGGGGGGGCGGGGGCGGCCAACCGGGCGCGGGCGGGGTCGGCTGGGGCTGTGGGGCGGGCGGGCCCGTGTACGGGCCGGACCGGGTCGGTTCCGTCATCATCCGATGATAGGGAGCGGAGATCGTGTGCATAAGGTGAAGTGCCCCCGAAAATAAGGGAGTTGGGGATAAGGTCTTCCCCCTCGTTCTCCGGTCGCGATATCGGATCTGCATACGTCCATCTCAAAGCATCACTGTGCGACCAAAATTAGTTACTCTCCGGGCATGGCTCTCCTCGGTCGCCGGCGAAGCACGACCAGACTCGCACCCGAACTCGACGACTCCGATCTCGGGAAGGTACGCAAGCGTCTCGTGGAGAGGGGGAGTTCGGGCGGCCGCAGCCTCGCGGTGGCCATGATCGAGCAGTTGCTGCGCGACAGCGGGCGGGACTGGGACCGCCGGGCCCACCGGCTGAGCGTCCTCGCGGAGTCGGCGTCACCGCCGCTGCAGCGCTCGTGGGCAGAGGAACAGGTGCAGGACCCGGACGCGCAACTGCTGTTCGCCTGGGGGATCCTGCTGCGCGCGCGGTACGAGGAGCAGCCGGTGCCCGGGGAGACCCGGGAGGCGCTCGACGCCTGTGAACGCGCTGTCGCGCTGCGGCCGGAGGACCCGACCCCGTGGGTCGTGCGGCTCGGGCTGCTGCGGCTGTGGCGGCGGCCGGCCGCGGAGGTCTTCCCGCTCTGGGACGAGATCGTCCGGCGCGATCCCTGGAACCGCGAGGCCCACTTCCAGATGCTGGGCTACCTGTCGCCGTGGGAGTGCGGTTCGCACGCGCAGACCGTCGACTTCCTGGACCGGGTGCGGGCGGGCGCGGCGCCCACGGCGCCGACGGCGGGCCTGGAGATAGCGGCCCTCATCGACCTCTACCAGGGCACCCTCGACCAGGGCGGCCTCGAAGCGCTCACCGCCGTGCATCTGTGGAGCCGGCCCAACGCGGTGGCGGCCCTGGACCGGGCGCTGGCCGACTGGCCACGCCCCGGTTACCTGACCCACGCGGCAGCCGTCGCCGATCTCAACCTGCTGGCGTACGCGCTGGTGCAGGCGAAGCGGGCGGGGGAGGCGGGGGAGGTGTTCCGCGCGATCGGGGGGCTGGCGACGGCGTACCCGTGGGGCCTGGAGAGCGGCGAGCCGCTGGCGACGTTCGCCGCCGGGCAGCAACGGGCGACGGGCTGACACGGCGCGCGTGTCCGAGGGCGGGGGTCTTGGCTCGGTGCGCTGTCGGCTGCGGGTGGTTGGGGGCTGGTCGCGCAGTTCCCCGCGCCCCTGAAAAGCAGGGGCTGCGCCTCCTGCCTTTTCAGGCCCCGCACCCTTGGAAAGCAGGGGCTGCGCCCACTGCCTTTCAGGCCCGTCGCCGGTCGCCTGGGCCGTGGGGTCCTGGGCTTGCAGACCCGCAGGGCCTGGGCTTTTCAGGGGCGCGGGGAACTGCGCGAGAAGACCCACCGGGCCCGCACCCGACCACGCACCCACACCCAACCACCCACGCACCCACGCGCCCCCGGCCAACCCGCCGGGGGCGCACCGCTACCTGCCTACCTACCTCCTGCTCGGCGATCCGGCGAGCAACGGCATCGCCATGCCCGCCAGCAACGCACCCGGCACGGCCAGGCCGAGCCAGACGGCCGTGGTGGTGTCGCCGCCGATGAGGGTGGGGAAGTTGGACACGATCAGCCAGATCGCACCGGCGATGCCGCCGGCGCCCAGCGCCGGGGCGATCAGGGTGTTCCACAACCGGGTGTCACCGGACTGCTCGTGGCGGAAGTACACGATGACCGACACGGAGGTCAGCAAGTACAACAGCATGATCGCCAGCACGGCGAGACCGCTGAGCCAGGAGAAGAGGGTGAGCACGGGGTCCTTGCCCGCGAGTGCGAAGGGGAAGACCAGCAGCGCGGCGACCCCGGTCTGCGCGACACCCGCGAGCCACGGTGACTGGCGGCCGTTGAGCGTGCTCAGCGCGCGCGGGAGCAGGCCCTCCCGGCCGAGCGAGAACAGGTACCGGTTGGCGGAGTTGTGGAAGGCCAGGATGCTGGCGAACAGCGAGGTGGCCAGCAGGATCGGCAGCGCGTCCCCCGCCCACGCGCCCAGCTCCGCGGCGACCGGCGCGGCGACGAAGGCCGCCCCGTCACCGCCCTCCAGGGCCTTGCCCGCGGCGGCCGCGCTGGAGGACGGGCCGTGCGCCGAGATCAGCATCCAGGACGTGAACGCGAAGAACGCCGTGACGAGGACGACCGCGAGATAGGTGGCCCGGGGGACCGTCTTGTGCGGCTCGCGCGCCTCCTCGCCGTAGATCGCCGTCGCCTCGAAGCCGAACATCGACGCCACCGCGAACATCAGCGCCACGCCGGGCGCGCCCTCCAGCGCCGCCGACAGGGAGAAGGAGGAGCCCGGAGCCAGTCCCTCGGGGCCGCCGCCCTTGAGGAGCATCACCACGCCGAAGACCAGCAGCAGGCTGATCTCGGCCAGCACGAACACGGCGAGGACCTTGGCGCCCACGTCGACGCCGGTCGCGCCGAGTCCCTGCACGATCACCATCGTGCCGAGCGCGAACAGCCACCACGGCACGTCCGTGTCCAGGTACTGCAGGGACAGCCCGTTCATCACCGCGCCGAACAGGCCGTACACCGCCGCCTGGATGGCGTGGTAGGCGAGCAGCGCCACGCCCGCGCTGCCCGCGGCGGCCGTACCGCCGAGGCCCTTGCCGACGTAGGAGTAGAAGGCGCCCGCGTCCACCACATGGCGGCCCATCGCGACGTACCCGACGGAGAAGAGCAGGACGACCACGCCGGCCACGACGTACATCGCGGGGACGCCCGGGCCGTTGCCGATGGCTATCGCCACCGGTGCCGCTCCGGCCACACCGGTCAGCGGCGCCTGCGCGGAGAGCACGAAGAAGAGGATGCCCAGGACGCCGAGCGCGTTCTGTTTGAGGGAGCCGGTGGCCGCGTAACCGTCGCCGGCCGCGTGCCGCATTCTGGACGCACTTGTAGACATGTTTTACCTGTCGGGCGAAAGAGAAGGATGTGGTTTCGGCTCAAACGAGCTGCCCCATGTTTGCCCCAACAGGCCTGCCTGGCAAGGGAGTGACACGTGTAGGGCCACAGATTGTTCGGGTGTCCGCGACGTTCCGTGTGCGCCCGCCCTCCTTCGCCCGGCGGCCCGGCGGCCCGCCGCTCCCCGCCCCCGCGGTGAGGTGCCGGAGTGGGTGCCACTGGTGTGCCGATGCCCGGTTGGTGGTCGCGAAATAGAGTGAAAAGGTTGAAATAGGACATACCAAAGGTAGTGGTGCGAGCCTCGGCGCGGGGTGGTCTCGGGCGAGAGTGAGATGAGCGGTCATGGAGCGGCATGTCGTCGGCGGACCGGGAGCGGATCCGGGCCCGGACAGGCTCGGAGAGGCGCCCACCGCGCGGGCCACCGTCGACGAACACGGCACGGTGACCGGCTGGAGCGCAGGCGCCGAACGGCTGCTCGGCTACACGCCGACGCAGATCCTGAACCGTCCGGCCGCCACCCTGCTCGCCGAGGAGCCCACGCCGGGCGCCCTGCCGTCCTTCTCCGAACTGTCGAGGTGGCACGGCGCGCTCGTCCTGCGGCACCGGGACGGGCGGCGCGTGGAGGTCAGGGTCCTGGCGCACCACCGCACGTCGTACTGCGGGACCCACGACTGGTCCCTCGTCTCCGCCCTCACGGGCACCCGGCCCCGCCCCGGTGACGACGTGCTCGCGCTCCACGGGTTCCTCGACTCCCCCTGCTGCTCGACCTCGGTGCACGACACGGAACTGCGCTTCCGCCGGTCCAACCGGGCCTCGGGCGGTGCCCTGGGGCTCGACGACGACGACCTGCGCGGGCTGCGGATGACGGAGGCGGTGGACGACACGTCCGTCGGCGAGGTCGAGCGGCTGATGCGGCGGGCCCTGGAGACCGGCGAGCCGCAGTACGTGGAGAACCACGCGCGCGCCCCCGGCGAGGCCCGCGAGCACGCCTGGTCGGTCCACTGCTACCGGCTGGAGGACGACGACGGCCGCGTCCTCGGCGTGGCCACCACCGGGCACGACACGACGGAGCAGTACTGGGCCCGCACCCGCCTGCAGCTGATCGCGGAGGCCGGCCGGCGCATCGGCAGCACCCTGGACGTGACGCGGACGGCGCAGGAGCTGGCGGACGTCGCGGTCCCGGACCTCGCCGACTTCGTCAGCGTCGACCTGCTGGCGTCCCTCGACGACACGCACGAACCGCCCGCGCGGGTGCCGGGGGAGGGCCGTGCCCTCGGGCTGCGGCGCGTCGCCCACAGGTCCGTGCTGCCCGGGAGCCCGGAGGCGGTCGTCGTGCCGGGCGAGGTGGACGAGTACCCGGACGGCTCGCCGCCGGTGGAGAGCCTGCGCTCGGGACAGGCGGTGCTGTACCGGGTGACCGAGCCCGCGATCGCCGACTGGGTGGCGCGGGACCCGCTGCGGGCCGCCCGCATCCGTGACTTCGGGTTCCACTCGGCGATGACCGTGCCGCTGTCGGCCCGCGGGACCACCCTGGGCGTCGTCGTCTTCGCCCGCCACCGGCACCCCGACTCCTTCCAGGACGACGACCTCGTCCTGGCCGAGGAGCTGGCGGCCCGCGCGGGGGTCAGCATCGACAACGCGCTGCGCTACACGCGCGAGCGCGGCACGGCCGTCACGCTGCAGCGCAGCCTGCTGCCGCAGAGCCTGCCCGAACAGGACGCGGTCGAGGTCGCCTCCCGCTACCTCCCGGCCGGCGCCCGCGCCGGGGTCGGCGGCGACTGGTTCGACGTCATCCCGCTCTCCGGGGCCAGGGTGGCGCTGGTCGTCGGCGACGTCGTGGGCCACGGCATCCACGCCTCCGCGACCATGGGCCGGCTGCGGACCGCCGTACGCACCCTCGCCGACATCGACCTGCCCCCCGACGAACTGCTCACCCACCTCGATGACCTCGTGGCCCGACTGGCCACCGAGGCGGAGGCCGGCGCGGAGCGGGCGGCCGGGGGAGGGGCGGCGGCGGGGGACGCGACCGCGGGCGTCGTCGGGGCGACCTGCCTGTACGCCGTATACGACCCCGTCTCGCGCCGGTGCACGCTCGCCCGGGCGGGGCATCCGCTGCCGGTCGTGGTGCGCCCGGACGGCGCCGCCGACCTGCTCGACCTGCCGGCGGGGCCTCCGCTGGGCCTGGGCGGACTGCCCTTCGAGTCACGGGAGACCGAGCTGCCGGAAGGCGGTCTGCTCGCCCTCTACACCGACGGACTGATCGCGTCCCGCGGCACGAACGGCGGCGGGGACGAAAGCGGCGGGTACCGAGACGGCGTGCACGGAGACGGCGGGGACCGAGACGGCGGTGGCACCGGCCGCACCGGCACCGGCACCCGCGTCGACGTCGACGACGGCATCGCCCGGCTGCGGCAGGCGCTCGCGGCTCCCGACGCCTCGCTGGACGCGCTGTGCGACCGGGTCCTCGGCGCCGTGCTGCCGCGGCGGCCCACCGACGACGTGGCCCTGCTCCTCGCCCGGCCCCGCGCCCTCGACCCCGCCCGGGTCGCCACCTGGGAGGTGTCCCCGGACCCGTCCGCCGTCGCGGAGGCACGCAAGAACGCCCTGTGCCGGCTGGAGAGCTGGGGACTCAACGACGCGGCCTTCGTCACCGAGCTGGTCGTCAGCGAACTGGTCACCAACGCCATCCGGCACGCCGAACCGCCCGTGCGGCTGCGCCTGATCCACGACCGGAGTCTCATCTGCGAGGTCTCGGACGCCAGCAGCACGGCACCCCACATGCGCCGCGCCCGTACCTACGACGAAGGGGGCCGGGGCCTGCTCCTGGTCGCCCAGCTGACCCGGCGCTGGGGCACCCGCCCCACCCCCACGGGCAAGACGATCTGGACGGAACAGGCCCTCGGCTGACCCGCGTACGCCCCGGGTGGCTACGGCTACGGCATGCCCTGCTTGGGGCCGGGGCCGTTCAGGGCGTCGGCGGCGTGCCGGGGGCCCTGTCCGGGGGAGAACTGGCCGACGAGTTCACGGAAGCAGACGAGGGCGGTGATCGGCGGGATGCCGACGATCACCATGGCCAGCACGGAACTCGTCGACTGGCCGATGCACAGGGCCACCGCCGTGCCGGAGCAGATCAGCATCACCGCCCAGGACTTCCGGGCGGTCCGCTGCTGGACGGAGGCCCGCAGGATGGACAGGCCGGCCAGGAGCCACGGGCCGTACACGGTCAAGGGCCACCAGCGCGCCAGATGCTCCGCCACGACCAGCAGCGCGATGCCGCGAAGCTGACCGTACGAATAAGAGACGGACCAATAAAGCATCGTCAGTGCGCAGATGGCGATTGTCGTAATTAAGAAAAAGACAGGGACGATCCTAGGGTTTTTCGAAAGGAAGTGGGTGCCCGGGCGAGGTCGCCGCCGGCTGACCGGGCGGCGCGGGCGGTCGCGCAGATCCGGCAGGGGAGGGGTGGGGATGTCCACAGCGTGCGGCATGTGTGGCATGTGCGGCACGTACGGCATGTGGATCAGGTCGTCGTTCGGGTCCCACACGCCCGACGCCGCCCTCGGACCGGGGAGCCAGATGGGCTGCGTCTCGAACGGCTGGGGCCCGTCGTAGTGATGATCCACCGCGTCGTAATCGGTTCTCATTTTGTATCCAGTCCATTCGGGATCCGCTTTTCCGACCGGTACGAGAGGAGTCGATACCTGATTTTTGGCATTCGGGAGAATAGCGATCGCCGGGGATTTTCGCGAGTTTCGAATCGTGATCGATGATTGTTGAAATGGTGCGGGAGCGCGTGGCTCCGAACGAGTGGACTCGTCCCGACGCGTCCTGGACGGAGCTCTCGGCCCAGGGCCCGGATGGTGACGTCGGCCCCTCCGTCCCCCGCTCCGGAAGAGGCCTCCCGACATGCGACGTACCCCCTCCCGCCGTCTGCTGGCCGCCGCAGCGCTGGTGGTGTCCGTACTGACCCCGATGGCGGTGACACCTGCCGCGACCGTCCACGCCGCCGTCGACCGCCACGACGACGTCCGTCGCCATGGCGAGGGCCGCGGTCACGGCCAGGGCGGCCGCCAGGAGGAGGACGAGTGCCGGCAGGGCGGTCTCGGGCGCGCGCTGACCGCCCGCCTGGACAGGGCCGTCGCGGAGGTCCGCCGCGAGGCCGGCATCCCCGGCGTCACCGTCGGACTGTGGGTGCCCGGCCAGGGGTGCTACGTCCGCGCGACCGGCGTCGCCGACACCGCCACCGGCCGGCCGATGGCCACCGACCTGTACATGCGGATCGGCAGCGAGACCAAGACCTTCACCGTCACCGCCCTGCTCGAACTCGTCGACGACCGCCTACTCCGGCTCGACACCCCCATCTCCCGCTATGTGCGCGGGGTGCCGAACGGTGACCGGATCACGCTGCGCCATCTCGCGGAGATGCGCAGCGGCCTGTTCCCGTACAGCGCCGACTCGGACTTCGTACGGGCCCTGTTGAGCGACCCGACCCGTTTCTTCACCCCGCGCGAGGTGCTCGCGTACGGCTTCCGGCACCGGAACACCTTCGAACCGGGCGCGCAGTTCCAGTACTCCAACACCAACCTCGTCCTGCTCGGTCTGGTGATCGAGAAGGTCGGTGGGCGGCCGCTGGCCGAGTTCATCCACGAGCGGGTGCTCCGCCCGGCCCGGCTGCGGCACACGCTGTTCCCCGAGGGCCGCGCGTTCCCCGAGCCGCACGCGCACGGCTACACGAACCAGACGCTGAGCGGTGAGGTCGAGGACGCCACGGACTGGAACCCCAGCTGGGCCTGGGCGGCCGGGGCGATGATCTCCGACCTGCAGGACCTGCGTCGCTGGGCCAGGATCGTCGCCACCGGGACCCTGCTCAGCCCGCAGACGCAGCGCGAGCGGCTCAGGATGCTGCCGACCGGCTACCCCGGCACCAGCTACGGCCTCGGCATCTTCGAGTCCGGCGGCTGGATCGGGCACAACGGCTCCATCCCCGGCTACCAGAGCGTCACCGTTTACCTGCCGTCTCGGAAGGCCACCCTGGTGCTGCTGCTCAACACCGACATCACCCACGACGGCCAGGAGCCGTCCTCGCTCCTCGCCCGCGCGATCACCGAGATCGTCACCCCGGACAACGTCTACGACCGCCCCGCACCCCCGCGCTGACCGATTTGCGGTATATGCACGCATAGGGCGGAACCGGTCGGATACCCGGCCGTCATGATGCGGACTCTGAAACGACACCACAAGCGGCCCGACACCGGCCGGGGCGCTGAACGGGACGTCGACCGTGGCGCTGAACGGGACGTCGACCGGGGCGGCGGCCGGGACGTCGACCGGGGCGCCGACCGGGACGTCGACCGTGGCGCTGAACGGGACGTCGACCGGGGCGCTGAACGGGACGTCGGCGCTGACCGGGACGTCGACCGGGGCGCCGAACGGGGCGCCGACCGGGACGTCGGGCCGGACGAGCGGGTGGAGCAGAGGGCGCCGGACAGTCCCACGGAGCTGTCCGGGCGCTCCTGGCGGTCGGTGCTGAAAGGCACCCTGAAGGAGTTCAAGCGGGACGAGCTGACCGACCGGGCGGCGGCCCTGACCTACTACGGCATCCTGGCCCTGTTCCCGGCGCTGCTGGCCCTCGTGTCCCTGTTGGGGATCGTCGGGGAGTCGGCGACGCGGCAGGTGCTGGACAACATCCAGAAACTGGCCCCCGGCGCGGCCCGGGACGTGCTGACCAACGCCGTCCAGCAGATGCAGAGCAACGCCGGGCTCGGCTCGATCATGGCCATCGTGGGCCTGGTGCTCGCGGTGTGGTCGGCCTCCGGGTATGTCGCGGCGTTCATCAGGAGCGCGAACGCGGTGTACGACGTCCCCGAGGGGCGTCCGGTGTGGAAGGTGCTGCCGGTCCGGGTCGGTGTGACGGTGGTGCTGATGGTCATGGCCGTGATCAGCGCCCTGATCGTGGTGTTCACCGGCGGTCTCGCGCGCCAGGTGGGCACGGCGCTCGGGGTTGGTGACACGGCACTCACCGTGTGGTCGATCGCGAAGTGGCCGGTGCTGGTCCTGCTGGTCACGATCATGATCGCGGTCCTCTACTGGGCCACCCCGAACGCCAAGAGCCGCGGCTTCCGCTGGATCACCCCGGGCAGTCTCCTCGCTCTGCTGATCTGGATGGCCGCCTCCGCCGGGTTCGCCTTCTACGTGGCGAACTTCGGGTCGTACAACAAGACGTACGGCGCCCTCGCGGGTGTGATCATCTTCCTGGTCTGGCTGTGGATCACGAACCTGGCGATCCTGCTGGGCCTGGAGTTCGACGCGGAGCTGGCCCGGCGGCGGGCCATCGAGGGCGGTCATCCCCCGCACGAGGAGCCGTACGTCCAGCCGCGCGACACCCGCAAGTGGGACGAGGAGGACCGGCGCCGCCTCGGATCCTGAGGAGCTGGTGATGAAGGTTTCCAAGGTCGTCTACAAGCCCGTCGGTCTCGTGCTGGGCGCCCTCAGCGGCGCCCTGGCCGGCGGGGTGTTCAAGCAGGTGTGGAAGAAGCTCGGCCACGAGGAGGACGCGCCCGACGCCACCGACGAGGGCCGTGCCTGGCGCGAGGTCGTCTCGGCGGCCGTCCTCCAGGGCGCGATCTTCGCCGCCGTCAAGGCCGTCGTGGACCGCGGCGGCGCCGTCGCCACGCGCCGCCTGACCGGTACCTGGCCGGGTTGACCCTGCGGGCCTGAAGCCCCCAGGCCCTGCGGGCCCGGAAAGCACGGGGCGCGGCCCCTGCCTTTCGCGGGCGCGGAGAACTGCGCGACCAGCCCCCACGCACCCGCACCCGCACCCGGCCTCGGGCGGCGGTGGGCGGGACACGCCGTCGGATGGGCGATCGGGGTGTTCGGGGCGAACCTGGTCATATCTTGCGGAATATGACGAAATGGCATATTGCCCTTGTGGCGAGCATCGCGGCGGTCATCGGGGTGGGGCTCGGGGCCGCCCCGTCGGCCGTCGCCGACCCTCACCGGACCCATGTGGTCTTCCCCGGGGAGTCGATCCAGGAGACCGTGGACGCCGCGGCGGCGGGCGACACCGTCCTCGTGGCCTCCGGCACGTATCGAGAGAGCGTCAGGATCACGACGGACGGGCTCACACTGCGCGGCATGGGCCGCGGCACCGTCGTCGTACCGGCCGCGACCAGGGCCGCGGAGGGCTGCGCGGACGGTAACGGCATCTGCGTGACCGGGACCAAGGAACGCAAGGTCGAGGACGTGACCGTCGCCACGCTCACCGTGGCCGGCTTCACCGGGTCCGGGGTGTTCGCCCAGGACACCGACCGGCTGACCGTACGGCACGTGACCGCCGAGAAGAACGGCGTGTGGGGCATCGCCCAGGAGCGTTCGGTGCGCGGGGTGTTCCGCAAGAACACCGCCCGGGACAACGGCGACGCCGGCCTGTTCCTCGCGAACACCGTCAAGGCCGAGCAGGGCGCCACGGACAGCGGCGGCGCCGTCGTCGCCCACAACCGCCTGGAGGGCAACCGGATCGGGCTCACCGTGCGGCGCCTGCGCAACCTCACCGTCGCGGACAACCACCTCACCGGCAACTGCGCGGGCGTCTTCGTCGTGGGCGACGAGAACATGCCGAGGGCCGGCGCGCTCACCGTGCGCGACAACCTCATCGAGCGGAACAACAAGTCCTGCCCGAAGACCGCGCGGCTCGACGCGCTGCAGGGCACCGGCATCGTGCTGACCGGCGCCGAGGACACCCTGGTGACCCGCAACCGGATCACGGAGAACGCCGGCGCCTCCCCGCTGTCCGGCGGCATCGTCGTCTGGAAGAGCTTCGTGGGCACCACCAGCGAGCGGAACCGGATCACCGACAACGTGCTGGAGGGCAACGCCCCGGCGGACATCGTCAACACCGACACCGCCGGCAAGGGCAACACCTTCACGGGCAACACCTGCCGGGCGTCCAGGCCGACGGGCCTGTGCTGACCCGCCCCGGTCGTCCCACGAACGCGAAGAAGGAGGGCGTCGCATGACGACCGCTCAGACCCGACAGACCACCACCACGCCGATCTCGGCGGCGAAGACCTCGCACCCGGCGCAGGACACCCCGGCGCCCCCGCCCCCCATGCGGTTCAGGGAGCTGGTGTTCGGCGCCGCCTGTGCCGCGGCCCTGCGCGCCGCCGCCCGGCTGGGTGTCGCCGACGCCCTCGGTGACACCCCGCTGTCCGCGGAGGACCTCGCCGCCGCGGTGAAGGCCGAACCGAAGCCGCTGCGGAGGCTGTTGCGGGCCCTGTCCTGCTACGGCGTCTTCACCGAACGGCCGGACGGGACGTTCGCGCACACCGACATGTCCCGGCTGCTGCGCGAGGACGACCCGCACAGCCTGCGCGCCATCGCCCTGTGGTGCACCGAGCCGTGGACCTGGGACGCCTGGCCGAAACTGGACGAGGCGGTGCGCTCCGGCCACAACGTCGTCGAGGAGCTGTACGGCAAGGAGTTCTTCGTCTACCTCAACGAGGACGCCCCCGAGTCGGCCGACGTCTTCAACCGCGCCATGACGACCTCCAGCGTGCAGTCCGCGCGGGACGTCGCCGAGTTCCTCGACCTGTCGGGGAGTTCGTCCGTCGCCGACATCGGCGGAGGCCAGGGGCATGTGGTGGCGAGCCTGCTGGAGAAGCACCCGGCGCTGCACGGGACCCTGCTCGACCTGCCGCGCGTGGTGGAGAACGCCGACCCCCGGCTGCGACCGGGCGGCGCGCTCGCGGACCGCACACGTGTCGTCCCCGGGGACTGCCGCGAGGCCGTCCCGGTCCGGGCCGACGTGTACGTCATCAAGAACATCCTGGAGTGGGACGACGACAGCACGGTCCGGCTGCTGCGCAACGTCATCGCTACCGGCGGCCCGGGCACCCGGGTCGTGGTCATCGAGAACCTCGTCGACGACTCGCCCTCGATGCGCTTCAGCACCGCCATGGACCTGCTGCTGCTCCTCAACGTCGGCGGGGCCAAGCACACCACCGAGAGCATGACCCGCCGGCTGACGGACGCGGGACTGGTGATCGACGACGTACGCCCGGTCAACGCCTATCTGCACGCGTTCGACTGCCACGTGCCCGGATGACCGTACGGGCCGCCGGGCACGCGTCTCGCACGTGCCCGGCGGACCGACGGCGGGTTCAGGAGCGGCCGTCCCGCTCCCACCGGTAGAAGCGGTTCGCCATCGCGTCCTTCGGCGAACGCCAGGTCGCCGGGTCGTACGCGGTGACGTACGACGACAGCCGTTCGCTGATGGCACGGAACTCGGGGTGTCCGGCCATCTCCGTGATGACGGGCGTGGGGTCCCGCTCGGACTCGACCAGGTGGATGTAGATGTCGTCGAACTGGAAGAGGCTGCGCCGGGAGACCCCGATGAGGTGCGGCAGCTCACCCCGGTCGGACTCCTCGAAGATCTTGGCGATGTCCGGGGCCGACCCCGGGGCCATCCGGGCGACGATCAGGGACTGGTGCATGGGGGTGTTCTCCGTCCGGCTCGGTCGGTCGGCGCGCGGGGCGCTCATGGTGCGCGGGGCGCTCAGTCGGTCAGGCCCGGCGCGGCGCCCTGTTCGGCGGCGGCCTTCTCGATGCGGTCCCGGATCAGGGCCATCTGGACCTTGGAGTTCCGGTTGATGTTGTCCGTCATCCAGTCGTCGTCGACGGGCGCGTCGGGCTTCATCGCGAAGTCCTGCGTCCACGTCATCCGGGTGCCGGTGGGGACCTTCTCGTACTCCCACAGGATGTTCATGTAGGCGAAGGGCCCGGTCTCGACGCGGCGGGCCTCCACGCTGAGGGTTTCCCGGTCCGCCTCGCGCTCCGAGACCCAGCTCCACACCTTGCCGTTCTCGTCCGGGTGCATGGTCAGCCGGAACGTCACCCGGTCCCCCTCCCGGGAGAGGATCTCGGCGGTGGCGTACTCGCTGAACAGCCGGGGCCAGTTCGCGACGTCGTTGGTCATGTCCCAGACCAGGTCGACCGGGGCGGCGATGGTGATCTCGTTCTGCGTGTGTCCGGCCATGTCAGGCACCCGCCATCAGCGCGGTGTTGACCTGGTCGAGGAACTGCCGGGGGCTCCGGGCCTTCTCCGCGTCCGGCGGCATCGGCGTGCCGTACCGGTTCTCCAGCTCGCCCACGATGCCCAGCAGACCGAGCGAGTCGATGCCGATGACGTCGAAGCCGGACTCCAGGCGCCGCTGGAGCTCCTCCGGGGTGACGGTGACCCCGGCGGCCTTCTTCATCAGTTCGGACAGTTCTTCCACGGTGATGCGGTCACTCATGCGGTTCTCCTTGATGGTGCGTCGGTGGTGCGTGGTGAGGGGTGGTCAGGAGGCGTCGCCGGGGCCGAGCCGCAGCACCAGCGCCGCGTTCGAGCCCATGAGGCCCCGGCTGAGGACCAGCGCCGTGCGCGGTTCGGCGGCGCGGGCGGTGCCGGTGACGAGGTCGAGGTCGTGGCAGACGTCGAAGACGTTCGGGGTGGGCGGGATCACGCGGTGCTCCATCGCGAGCACGGCCGCCGCGACGTCCAGGACGGCCGCCGCGCCGTTGCCCCGGCCGATCGCGGTCTTCGGCGCCGTGACGGGGACGCGGGTGCCGTGCGCGCCGAGGGCGTCCGCGATCGCCAGCGCCTCCGCACGGTCAGCCTCCGGTACGCCGAGGGCGTCGGCGAAGACCACGTCGATCTCCTCCGGTGCGCAGCCGGCCTCGTCCAGGGCGGCCCGGATCGCCTCGGCGAGCCCCGCACGCGACTCCTCCCAGCGGGAGGCGCCGGTGAAGGTGGCGGAGTGGCCCGCGACGAGGGCCCGCACGGGCGCGCCCCGCTCCCGGGCCGTGCCCTCGGCCTCCACGACGAGCATCGCGCCGCCCTCGGCGGGCACGAACCCGCAGGCCGCGGCGGTGAACGGACGGTAGGCGCGGTCCGGGTCGGCCACGGTGCTCAGCTCCGGGTAACCGAGCTGGCAGACCACCGAGTAGGGGGCGAGCGGCGCCTCGGTCGCGCCGGCCACCATCACGTCCGTGCCGCGCCGCACGGCCCGTGCCGCGTGCGCCACGGCGTCCAGTCCGCCGGCCTCGTCGGAGGCGATGACCCCGCAGGGGCCCTTGAAGCCGCGGCGGATGGAGATCTGGCCGGTGCTCGCCGCGTAGAACCAGGCGATGGACTGGTACGGGCCCACGAAGCGGCTGCCCTTGGACCACAGCTGCTGCAGTTCCCGCTGCCCGAACTCGCCGCCGCCGGAGCCGGCCGCGGTGACCACGCCCACCGAGAACGGCGCGGCGTCGGTCTCGGGCCGGTCCAGGCGAGCGTCGTCGAGCGCCTGGTCGGCGGCGGCCATCGCGAAGTGCGTGAAGCGGTCGGTCTGGACGAGGTAGCGCTCCTCGACCGCCGACGGCGGGTCGAAGTTGCGGACCTCGCCCGCCACCTTGAGCGGCAGGTGCTCGCAGCCCTCGCGGGTGACCCGGTCCAGGACGCTGATGCCTTCCCTGGTGGACTTCCAGAACGTCTCGGTGCTCGTTCCGTTGGGCGCGACCACGCCGATTCCGGTGACGGCCGCGCGCCGAGGACGCCGTTCGCTCATCGTGTCTTCTCCCTCGGCAGGCTCATGACCACCGCGGACTGGAACCCGCCGAACCCGCTGCCCACGGAGAGCACGTTGGTCAGCTTCCGCTCACGGGCGACGCGCGGCACGTAGTCCAGGTCGCACTCGGGGTCCGGGGTCTCGTAGTTCGCGGTGGGCGGGACGACCTGGTGGGCCAGGGCCAGCGCACAGGCGACGACCTCGATCGCGCCGATCGCGCCCAGCGAGTGACCCACCATGGACTTGATGGAACTCATGGGCGTGTCGTAGGCGTGCGCGCCGAGCGTCCGTTTGACGGCGGCCGTCTCGTGCCGGTCGTTCTGCTTGGTGCCCGAGCCGTGGGCGTTGACGTAGTCGACGGCCGTGCGGTCCAGGCGGGCGTGGTCGAGGGCGTCCTCGATGGCCCGCGCCATCTCCAGGCCCTCACTGGTCAGACCGGTCATGTGGTATGCGTTGCCGAAGGTGGCGTAGCCCCCGATCTCGCAGTAGATCCGCGCGCCCCTGGCCTTCGCGTGCTCCAGCTCCTCCAGGACGAGCACGGCGCCGCCCTCGCCCATGACGAACCCGTTGCGGTCGGCGTCGAAGGGGCGGGAGGCGTGGGCCGGGTCGTCGTTGTCGGGGGAGGTGGCCTTGATCGCGTCGAAGCAGGCCATGGTGATCGGGGAGATCGGCGAGTCCGAGGCGCCGGCTATGCAGATGTCGGCCCGGCCCTCCTCGATGGTGTGGAAGGCGTACCCGACGGCGTCGAGACCCGAGGTGCAGCCGGTGGAGACGGTCTGCACCGGCCCGCGTGCCTCGAAGCGTTCCGCGACCGTCGACGCCAGGGTGCTCGGCGCGAACGCCCGGTGCAGATGCGGTCCGGCCTCCCGGTGGTCCACGTCCCAGCGCTGCCCGCCATGGCTGACCAGCACGTAGTCGTGTTCCAGCCGGGTGGTGCCGCCGACCGCGGTGCCCAGGGACACGCCGACCCGCCAGGGGTTCTCCGCGGCGAGGTCGAGGCCGGAGTCCCGCACCGCCTCCTCGCCGGCCACCAGGGCGAACTGGATGTACCGGTCGCACCGGGCGATCTGCCCGGCGTCCAGTCCGTGGGCCGCCGGGTCGAAGTCGCACTCGGCGGCGATCCGCGAACGCAGCCCGGACGGGTCGAAGAAGGTGATGCCGCGTGTCGCCGTACGACCGTCGGCCAGCAGGTCCCAGAACGCCGGGACACCGATTCCGCCCGGAGCGACGATGCCTATGCCGGTGACCGCCACGCGCCTGGTCATGAGCGGACCTGAGGCCGCTCGGCCCGTCCGGCGTGGGCCGCCTCCACCGGGATCGGTACGCCGTTCGCGTCCTCGGTGTCGACGTGCCCGAGCGGCGGGCTCGGGGCCAGCGGACCGAGGTGGAAGACCATGCGGGCCTCCACGTTGCCGACGTTGCGGAAGCGGTGCCGCATGTGGGCGGGGATCAACAGCCCCTGCTCGGGCTGGAGCGGGTGGGGCTCGCCGTCGAGGTCCACCTCCAGCTGGCCGCAGATGACGTAGATGAACTCCTCGGAGTACGGGTGGTAGTGCTCGGCGATGCGGTCGCCGGGCGCCACGATGGCCACGCCCATGAAACCGCTGGTGGAGCCGACCGTGGAGGGGGTCAGCATGGCGCGCAGATCGCCGCCGCGCCGGGTGTTGGGCTCGACCTCGCTGACATCCACGATGCAGGGATGGCGATTGATCACGACGTTCCTCCGAACATGAGCTGCGTCGGGCGGGTGCGGGGGTCGGGGGCGTGCGCGGTGGACGGGCACGGCCCCCGGTGCCGGGGATCAGGCGTCGGGCGCCCGGCGGTCGGTGACGAGGTCCATACGGGCGACCGTGAGCAGGCGGGCGGGGGCTCCCTCCTGCGGCGAGCCGTCCGCGCCGAGGGCGCCGCCGTCCAGGAGCGCCGTCAGCTCGGCAGCGCGGGCGCGGTCGGCGAGACCGAGTACGGGGCCTGGGTCGCTGTCGATGCCGCCGCGCACGTCGACCAGCCGCACCACGATGTCGTCGCGCTGGAAGATCGTGCTGCGCAGCACCGGCCCCCGCGGGTCGTCCGCAGCCGCCTCGTCCTGCCGGGCGAGCAGCTCGGCCAGCCGCAGACCGCAGCCCTCGCGGGCCGGGTAGTACAGCGCGTGCCGTACGGCGTCCGGGCTCTCCTCGCCGGCCGTCACATGGTGGACGGCGGGCAGCGCCGCGCGGGTGAAGAAGACCCGGGCGGAGTCGGGGTCGTCCAGGTCCCGGTCCTGCTCCAGATAGGGGTTGATGGCCTCCTCGACGGCCCGCACCTCGGGCTGCCGGGCGACGTGCCGCAGCGCGGCGAGCAGGTCGCCCCGCACCTCGACGGCGCGGACCACCCGGTTGCCGTGCATGAACAGGGAGGTGCGGCACAGCCGGGTGGTGTCGTCGACCTTCGGGTCCGGCGCGGCGTAGTCGGCGAGGATCCGGGCGACCTTCTCCTCGCTGCCCGGCTTGACCGTGAAGGTGAGCGCGTGCCGGATCAGGCCGTCACCGATGCGGGGCGAGGTCTGCAGCCGGCGCTCGCCGGTCTCGGCCGCCACGGCCGGGCCGCCGGTCTCGCGGACGATGTGGAAGCGCAGGGAGCGGGTGTCCCGGACGCAGTTGTGCAGCGGCTTCACCATGTCCACGTGTTCCTCGCTGTTCACCCAGGTGAGGAACGGCGGGGCGGACTCCCACTCACTGGTGATCAGCCATTGGGAGGGGTTCTCGATGGACTGGCACAGCTGGTCGCTGACGTGCCCGGGGACCGACGCGACCTGGTTGCACAGCTGCTCGTACGCCTCCAGGAACTGCTGCTGGGCGCCGTCGTAGACGTCCACGAGGAGGACGACACGGAGCCGGGAGCCGTCGAAGACGGACTGGGAGACCCGCTGCGACACCTGTCGCTTCAGCGTCTCCGTAAGACGTTCGGACGTGGTGGTCATCCTGCGCACATCTCCTCGGTGGGGGGCGGGGACGGACGAACGTCGGCCGGATCGGCGTGACGTCGGCGTGCCTCGATCCTGGGCCCGCCCCTTCCGGCGCGCGACTCGTATGCACTGCGCGGGTGACCGGTGCGCCGCCCGGGTGACGGCCTCTCCGGGACCGCCGCACGGGGCGGCCCGGACACGGCGGCAACAGCGCCGGGGCCGGTGCGGGGCGGGCGGCGCGTCGGGCGGAGGCGGTGGCTGTTGCGCCGGGTGCGCGCGGCAGGTGACCGGCTGCGGCCGACGTGAGGACGGCCGGGGGGCTCGGCGGTCGGGCGCTCGGTGGTCGCC